>WAQS01000055.1 GCA_015520115.1 Ferroglobus sp. | reverse complement strand
GGTACTTGGGCTTGGACATCTTTGAAGGGGAATACATGGGAGACGGGATCGGAGTCGAAGACCTCAGGGAAATGATCAGATCATTTTTAACAATTAACAGTAAAAAAATTGTAATCCTCGCTGGAGGTTCGAAAGAAGAGGTGGCAGAGGAGGTAACGAGAGAAATTTTGGAGAGTTCATTGATTGATTAATCTTTTATAGCCGCAACCTTACCAAACAATTAGGGGGGTGGGAATGGTAGGCGAGATGATCTTCAGATTCCTTGACACCGTCAAAATGTTCATCGATCAAATAAAAGCCGATATCAATGAGGAGAACTTAAACGAGCTTATTAACGCCATTCAAGGAGCTAAAAGAATTTTTGTAATGGGCGCCGGGAGAAGCGGTTTTGTCGCAAAGGCTTTCGCGATGAGGCTTATGCACCTTGGCTACAACGTTTACGTTGTTGGTGAAACGGTAACTCCGAGGATTGATAAAGAGGACGTGCTAATCGCAATTTCAGGCTCTGGAGAAACTACATCGGTCGTGAACATAAGCAAAAAAGCTAAAGAGATGATAGGCTCAAAGCTCGTGGCAATAACGGGTAATCCGAACTCAAGCTTAGCTCAGATGAGCGACGTAATCGTTTTGATTAAAGGAAAGTTAAAAAACGAAATAAACGATGAGCTTTCTCAAATCGCCCCCCTCGGAACGATGTTTGAGCTCATGAGCCTGATATTTCTTGATGGACTTGTTGCCGAGTTGATGAGGATCAAAAATTTAAGCGAGAAGGATCTCGCCGAAAGACATGCGGTTTTGGAGTGATAGCATGTTCGAATTGATTAAGAGGTTGAGCGACGCCCACGGAATTTCGGGCTACGAAGAGGAAGTGAGGGAGATCGTTAGAGAGGAATTGGAAAGCTACGTTGATGAGGTGAAAGTTGATAAGCTCGGCAACATAGTTTGCGTTAAGGAAGGAGACGACTTTAAGATAATGCTTGCCGCCCACATCGACGAGATAGGATTTATGGTGAAGCACATTGATGACAGAGGATTTTTGAGGATAACGCCCATTGGAGGTTGGTTTTCCCAGACGGTTTTGAATCAGAGGGTGATAGTCCACGGAAGCAAGGGGAAGGTTTACGGAGTTGTTGGGTGCAAACCACCCCATCTGATGAAGGAGGATGAAAGAAAGAAGGTTATTGAGATAAAGGACATGTTCGTTGACGTAGGGGCTGAGAGTAGGGAAGAAGTAAAAGAAATGGGAATAGACATCGGATCGCCGGTAACGATGGACAGAGAGGTCGTTAAGCTCGGGAAGAGAGTTACCGGAAAAGCCTTTGATAACAGAGTCGGTTTGGCTGTTATGATCGAGGCGATGAAGAAAATCGACACTAACGCAACTGTTTATGCTGTTGGGACTGTACAAGAAGAAGTCGGACTAAAAGGAGCAAGGGTTTCAGCTTTTTCACTGAATCCGGACGTGGCTCTCGTCCTCGATTCAGCACCAGCCACAGATTTTCCCGGAGCTGAAAGCGCATACATGGACATAAAACTCGGGAAAGGGCCGGTAATCACGGTAGCTGATGCTTCTGGAAGGGGATTGATCGCTTCAAAGAGAGTTCTGGAATGGTTAAAGGATTCGGCTAAAAAAGCTGAGGTGGAAATTCAGCTTGAGGTTGGGGAAGGAGGAACAACTGATGCCACCGCAATACATCTAACGAGGGAGGGTATTCCTTCTGGAGTCGTTAGCGTTCCGGCAAGATACATTCACACCCCAGTGGAGGTTATCGATTTGAGAGATGCTGAACAAGCGGTGAAGCTTGTTGCTAAAGCTGTGGAAGTGGCTAAGGATTTCTTTTAGAAGCAGATGTTAGGCTACAAGTTAAAACAACGCAGCTATTTTATACCTCTTGCTTTAACTCTCAACGATGGTAAAAATAGCTGTAGCCGGGAAGGGGGGAGTGGGAAAAACTACGATAGCTGCAGTTTTAGCACACCTCTTTGCTAAGGACGGCTACAACGTCACAGCAATAGACTGCGACTCAGCTATGAACCTGCCGACAGCCCTCGGAGTTAACAACGTTAAACCCCTCTCCGAGCTTAAAGACGTAATCGACGAAAGAGTTAGAGGTCCTTTTGGAACTTACAAGCTAAATCCGAAGGTTGACGATATCTTTGAGGCTTATTCCGTTAGAAACGAAGACGGAGTTAGAGTTCTCGTTTTAGGAACTATAGAAAAAGGAGGTGAGGGATGCTTTTGCCCCGAAAACGCTTTTCTCAGAGCTATTTTGAGACATGCTATATTCAGGGAAAAAGACGTCCTTATCATGGACATGGAGGCAGGTATAGAGCATCTCGGAAGGGGGACGGCTAAAGGAGTTGACATTCTCTTGGCAGTTGTTGAACCGGGGATGAGAAGCGTAGAAACGTTAAAAAGGATAGAAAAGCTCGGTGCTGACATAGGGATTACGAGAATAGGTGTCGTGGTGAACAAATTCATAGAAGGCGAGATGACGAGGAGAGTTTTGGAGAAGATAGACAAGCCGATAGTTGGCGTGATTCCCTACAGCGAATGTTTTATAAGAGCGGACATTCAGGGAATTCCCCCATACAAGGTTTGCGATCTCAAACCCTTCAAGGAGTTGAAGAGCAAAATTCTCGAAATGATCGAAGATGAGAGTGGGAGTGGTTCTTAGAGGAAAGTACGGGAGAAGAGCTGTGAAAGAGATATCGGAATTCTTTGAAGTTTACACCTACGAACTTCCTCAGAATTTACCGGAGATAATAGACGAACCAGAAGAGCTTCATTTTCCTGAGGAGCTGTTTAAATGCGATGTAATAGTTAGCTACGCCTTGCATCCCGATGTTAACTACGAAATAATCAGGAGGGCTGCTGGGAAAGTTAAGTACGTTCTACTACCCGGAGGAGCTAAAAGCGGATCTAAAAAGCAGCTTGAGGAACTCGGGAAAAAATACGGGGTAAATGTCCTCGTAGAGAACATTTGCTGTGCAACGCCGAAGATAGATGATCCGGATGTTAAAGAATTCTTCGAAAAGTTTGGAATGCCAGAGTTTGAAATAGAAGTCGAGGACGGAATTATAAAGTCTGTGAAAGTGAAGAGAAGCTCCATATGCGGCTCTTCCAAGTTTGTTGCGGAAAAACTCGTTGGAATGAGAGTTGATGAGGCTCCAACCAAAGCCGGTTACCTCACTCAAATATACCCGTGCTTCGCCTCCAGAGGAATTGACGGGAAAATCCATCGGGCTGCTCACATCCACAAGAGGCAGGTTGAAAAAGCTTTGAAAGATTAATATTTTAATCCCGAACTCGATGGAGGAGTATGGAAGAAAGAGTTTACGTTTTCGTAGTTGGTTCCGCTGGTAGCGGGAAAACGTACTTCACAAAATCCTTTTCTGACTGGTTGGACCTTAAAAAAATAGACGTTTTTACCGTAAACCTCGATCCCGGGGCTGATTATTTGCCCTACTCGGCTGATGTCGATGTTAGGGAGTGGTTCACACTCGAAGAGATAATGAGCAAGTACGACGTGGGACCGAACGGAGCTCAAATTATAGCAGCAGATCTGATAAGCACTAAAGTTAATGAGATAATTGATGAAATAGATTACAACGATCCGACGTTCGTTATTTTCGACACCCCCGGACAAATGGAGCTCTTCACTTTAAGGGCGAGCAGCGAAATCCTCGTAAGTTCCCTCGGAAGGAGAAACTGCATAATGGTTTATCTCTACGATCCCGTGGTTTCAAAAACGCCTTCTGGATTTCTCTCCCTCGTTTTTATGGCTTCATCTGCCGTTTTCAAGCTTGAGATCCCCTACGTCCCAGTTTTAAGTAAAGCTGATTTGTTGCCGGAACACGACCTCGAAAAAATAATCGAATGGAGCACCAACCAGGAAAAGCTGTACGAAGAAATTTCGAGCGTGAAAGGTTTAAGTTTGGAGCTATTCCATGTTTTAAGGGAAGCGGGTCTTTTCCAGCCCTTGATTCCCGTTTCTTCCACGAAAATGTTCGGTTTTGAAGACGTTTACGATGCAATCCAGGAAATTTTCTATTCAGGCGAAGACCTCGAAAGTCTCTACTGAGTCTTGAGAGCGAGATCGTTTTCTTCTCCAGTTCTTATCCTTATCACCCTCTCCACTGGAATCACGAAGATCTTTCCATCTCCGTACTTCCCAGTTCTCGCAGCATTTATTATCGTCTCTACTATCTCCTCCACATCCTCATCCTTAGCCACGATCTCAATTTTGATTTTGTGAAGTAGATCAACTTCAATTGCTCTTCCTCTAAACTGGAGCGTAATTCCTTTCTGCTCTCCCCTTCCCCTAACTTCAGTGACTGTCATCGAAACGAATCCCTTTCTTTCAAGCTCTTCCTTTACTTTCTCAAACCTCTCCGGTCTAATTATCGCTTCAATCTTCTTCATCATACCACCTCACGAGTACGCCTCTTCTCCATGCTGGGAGATGTCCAAACCCACGTACTCCTCTTCTTCACTCACCCTCAGTCCAATCACAGCATCAACGACCTTGGCTATTATGTAGGTGACGACGAAAGCGTAGGTTATTGTTACAACCACTGCTACAAGCTGAGGAACGAAGTTTCCGTTGAACACTCCGAGCATTAGCATTCCTATCGCTCCCCCAACTCCGTGGATCGCCCAAGCGTCAAGGCTTTCGTCTATCCTCCTCTTCACCCTGAAAACCATCGCATAGTAGCAGAGAACTCCAGCAATGATGCCTATGACTATCGACTGCCAAATCGTAACGAAGCCAGCTGCCGGAGTTATGGAAGCGAGTCCAGCTATCGCTCCAGTAACAAAGGCTAACGAGCCAACTCTTCCGCTCCTCAAACTTATCAAAAGCCATACCAAAGCTCCGGTTGCGGCGGCTGTGTTCGTAACTATAACTGCCCTAACGGCAGTTTCGTTCACCGCCAAAGCGCTTCCTCCGTTGAAACCAAACCATCCGAACCAGAGCAATCCAGCACCGAGCAGGGTCATCGGAATGTTGTGAGCCTCGATGTCATGCTCCCCATAGCCAGCTCTATTTCCGAGAGCTAATGCGAGAGCTAATGCACCGAAGCCAGAGCTTATGTGAACGACAGCTCCTCCAGCAAAGTCCAAAGCTCCAAGTTTCGCAAGCCACCCGTTCCCCCACAGCCATTTTGCAAAGGGATCGTAAACGAAGGTTGTCCAAAGCAGCCCGAAGAGTATAAATGAGGAAAATTTCATTCTTTCCGCGGCAGCACTGGTTATAATCGCAAGAGTGATGGCTGCGAAGGTTAATTGATAGAAAGCGAAGAGGTCTTCGGGCATTGGAGAAGGAAATCCGATGAAATCGCTTCCATCTCCAAAGGATAAGCTGTAACCGAAGAGAACCCACTGCAAACTGACGATAACGTATGAAATTAGTGAAAGCATTATCATGTTCACGGCGTTTTTCTTTCTTACCATCCCAGCATAGAACAGCGCAAGTCCCGGGACCATTAGCATTACCAAGGCTGCTGAGGTCAGTATCCAGCTGTTTGGCTCCATGGAGTGGGAGCTTTTTGAAGGATATTTAAAGATGTTTAAGAATAGTGCTTAAAATTTATGAAATTTTCACAAAATTGGAAAAATTTCTAAAAATTTTTAGAAAACGATCACTCTATTTTAATGACCTTCTTTTCTTTTTCGACCTTCGGGATGATTATCTCAAGAACGCCATTGTTGTACTTCGCTGAAATCTTATCAATGTCGACTTCGCTCGGCAGCGAGACTCTCCTGTAAACCTCGCCATATTTTCTCTCTTTCCTGATGAAGTTCCTACCTTCCTCTTCTTTCTCCTCCTTTCTTTCAGCTTTAATCACGAGGTCTCCGTTTTCCACGTAGACGTTTATGTCCTCCTTGTTGAATCCTGGCAGGTCGACAACGATTCTAAATCTGTCTCCCTCGTCTATAATATCAAGCGGCGCCGTTATTTCTCTCTCGAAAGCAAACCTGTCAAACTCTTCGAGCAGTCTGCTCATCCTCTCCTGCATCCTCCTCAACTCTTCAAAGGGGTCGAAAATCCTCATTTACATCACCTCCTTAACTTAGTAATCCTAACTTTAAGTTAGCGTAATTAGTATTTAAAATTTTCGCTAAGGTCGATTTCGTTCAAAGCCATTTAAATGTCACCGGAAGACTACACAAAAGTCGCTCAAAGGT
>WAQS01000054.1 GCA_015520115.1 Ferroglobus sp. | reverse complement strand
TCTTTACCTCGGCGTCAACTACATAAGGTTGCAGCTTCATACAACTTTCCATGGTTTTTTCGACAAGTTCGACATTTTCGAAACTCACAGGAATTCCGACAAATTGATGGAAGAGGGCTCCGAGTTTTATTCCAGCCTCGAAAGCGGCAACCTCTTTCATGCCAATTCTTCCGCAATCCTTAAAAATAAAGTTTCTGAATGTTTTTTGTGAAAATTCGTGGACTTTACGTTATAACCTCCGCCGATTTCGGCTGGAAGCATGAGGATATAGCCGAGATGGCGTTAAAAGCTGGGGCGAGAATAATTCAGCTTAGAGAGAAGAAAATGACAGCAAGAAAAATCTACGAAGTGGCGAGAAAAATCAGAAAGCTGTGTGACGAGTACGATGCTATCTTCATCGTCAACGATCGTTTGGATATAGCTATGCTGAGCGACGCTGATGGCGTTCACGTAGGAAAAGAGGATCCACCAGCGGATAAGATTAAAGAAATTTTTGACGGGATCGTCGGTGTTTCGGTTGACAATGCGGAAGAGGCTAAGGAGGCTGAGAAATACGCTGACTACGTTGGAGTTGGACCGGTGTTTGAAACTACTACTAAACCCGACTCTGGCGAAGTTATTGGATTGGAGGGATTAAAGGAGGTAAAAGAGGCGATAAAAATACCGGTCGTTGCGATTGGAGGAATAAACAAGAATAACGTTAGGGATGTTATTAAAATAGCCGATGCCGTAGCTGTTGTTTCGGCAATAGCTTCTTCTAAAGATCCTTACAAGGCAACAAAGGAGCTTTTGAAAATAATAGCGAGCGAAAAGCGATTTTGAGTTCATACTTATTCGATTCGTATAAAATGTAAAAGCTTTAATATTTGGCTTGGCAAATTCAAATCATGGCGAAAGTTAGGATTGTTGATTTAACGCTCAGAGACGGTCATCAAAGCCTGCTTGCCACGAGGATGAGGACGAGAGACATGCTGCCGATTCTCGAAACTTTCGATTCAGCTGGAATTTACAGTTTCGAAGTTTGGGGAGGAGCAACTTTCGACGTTTGTCATAGATTTTTGAACGAAAACCCTTGGGAAAGATTGAGGGAGATAAGGAAAAGAGTGAAAAACACGATGCTTCAGATGCTCCTCAGAGGGCAGAACCTTGTTGGATACAGACATTATCCGGATGACGTTGTTGAGAAGTTCGTTAAAAAAACAATTGAAAATGGACTCGACATTTTCAGGATTTTCGATGCGCTTAACGACGTTAGAAATCTTGAAGCATCAATAAAGTTCGCGAAGAAGTACGATGCTTACCACGTTCAGGGAGCGATCTGCTACACGATCTCTCCAGTCCACACGATTGAGAAGTACGTGGAGATAGCGAAGGAACTCGCTTCTTTAGAAGTTGATTCCATTTGTATAAAAGACATGGCTGGTTTGCTATCTCCAAAAATGGCTTACGAGCTCGTGAAAGCTTTGAAAAAGGAAGTAGGCTTGCCGATAAACGTTCACTCCCATTACACAAGTGGTATGTCTTCGATGGCTTTGCTTAAAGCCGTTGAAGCTGGAGCTGAGATGGTGGACACTTGCATGTCTCCGCTCAGCATGGGAACATCTCATCCGCCAACTGAAAGCTTGGTTTACGCTTTGAACGAGCTTGGTTACGATACTGGAGTTAACTTAGACGTTCTTCTTGAAGTTAGGGAGTACTTCATGAAGTTGAGAGAAAAATACTCTGGCTATCTCGATCCTCTTGCGACAATTCCTGATACGAGAGTCCTCGTCTACCAGATTCCGGGAGGTATGTTTAGCAATCTGATTGCGCAGCTCAAAGAACAGAACGCTCTTGATAAGTTGGAAGAAGTTTTGAAAGAAGTGCCGAGAGTTAGAGAAGATTTAGGGTACGTACCTTTAGTTACTCCCACCTCCCAGATAGTCGGAGTTCAGGCTGTGATAAACGTCCTCGTCGGAGAGAGGTATAAAGTTGTGACGAAGGAGACGAAGGATCTCGTCAAGGGAATGTACGGAAGAACTCCTGCTCCGATAAAAGAGGAGATAAAGAGGAAGATTCTTGGTGACGAGGAGCCGATAACGGTCAGACCTGCGGATCTCCTTGAGCCGGAATTCGAGAAGAGAAAGAAAGAGCTTGAGGAAATGGGGTTGAAGGACCTCAGCGACGAAGATGTCTTAATTTACTGCCTCTTCCCGCAAACCGGATTGAAGTTCCTTAAAGGAGAGACGAAGGAGGAGCCGTTCCCGAGTCCAGCTGGTGAGGTGGCTGGAGAATTTGAGGTCGAAATCGAGGGAGTGAAGTACAAAGTTAGCGTAAATCCGGCGAAGTGACAAATTTTTTACAATTTATAATTTCGAAAGTGACCAAAATTCTTAAATAATAAACCCATCCAATTATTTTTGCCCTTGCCAGGGTGGCAGAGGGGCTATGCGGGGGACTGCAGATCCCCTGACCCCGGTTCGAATCCGGGCCCTGGCTCTTCTACTTCATATCTAAATCCCTACTTTTATCGAAATTCACTTTGCTCTAAAAATGCTTGCAGCGATTTGGTTTGGAATATTAGAAATAGCACTCAAAAGCTTGACGAATTACTTGAGAAAAATCATAACTGTAAGTGTTAGTTTCGAAAATTTTTGAAAATAAGTTAGATATTTATTAGATATAAAAATTAACATAAAGAAAAAATAATAAACTAAATTGGAGCTGTCAAGAATGACCTTAAAGATAAAAAAGCCAAAATACAATCTATGCAATCTTTAATCCAGCAGTTAATTGAAGAGATAAAGTCTAAGAAAGTCTTTCGGAGAAAAAGAAAAGAGTAGAATCAAAAATTCTCTTAGCTTTAC
>WAQS01000053.1 GCA_015520115.1 Ferroglobus sp. | reverse complement strand
GGAGAAGTACATGGAGGAGATAAGGGAGAAGTTCAACCTGCCCATTTTAAAAGCCTACTACAGAGAAAGAGAAGTTGTCGGAAAAGATCTATTAGAGTTCGCCAGAGAAATTTACGGAGAGAGGGATCCAACAGAGATTTTCGCAAGAGAGCAACCGATGAAAATTTACAGCGAAGATGGCTACATGGTTCTGGCTGTGAAAGTTCCCTTCGCCAAGAAGGGGGAACTAAAGCTCTTAAAAAGAGGAGATGAGCTGATCGTTTTGCTCGGTCAATGGAAGAGGTACATTTACCTTCCCCAAAGCTTGGCTTACAGGGAAGTAAGCAAGGCAAAGCTTGAAGGGGGAGAACTAAAAGTCTACTTCAGTTAGTTTTTTATCCTCCTTTGTCAGAACTAATTTCATGAAGGAAGTTAAGATAAAAGTGCCCGAACCGAAGGACTTCGTTTCGGAAAAAGCATTGTTACACTTCATGAACGCTTACAGAGAGTTTCTCCTCGGAATTAAGGAGCTGGTAGATTTCGCTATAGAGAAGGCAATCGAAGTTGAAAAGAAGGGAGAAGTTAAAAAGATCGAGATAGAATGATCGAAATCATTATTTTTTCAATTTCTCCGACATTCTTTCTCCTCTGGTACTTCTACCACAAAGACAGGATAGAGCCTGAACCGAAAATTTACGTTTTAGCCGTCTTTTTGTTAGGTGCAACGGTTTCACCGCTGATATCTACAATTCTCTCCCTTCCCTTCGCTTTTTCTCCCTACACACCGGTTTTCATAGCACCGATTTTTGAGGAGGCTTCAAAACTTTTAGCCGCATACGTCCCCTACAAAAGAAAACAGATGGACGGAGTGATGGACGGAGTCGTTTACGGAGTTGCAGCGGGTTTGGGATTCGCTACAACGGAGAACATAATTTACGGTCTGAGTTTCGGTGAAAACGTTGTTTTTCTGAGGGCAATTTTCACTCCGATAGCCCACGCCACATTTACCGCCGTTTCAGCGGTTGGCTTGGGGTTAATGGCGGAGAAGAAAGTCAATACCGTCCTTCCGTTCTTAGTGACCGCAATAGTTCTACACTCCATCTGGAACTTCTTTGCTCTAATATACTTCCCCTTCAATGCTGTCCTTTTAGTTCTTAACATTCTGCTCCTCAGAAAGCTCGTGGAGATCGGTTTGAGGGAAGATATGGAAAAAATGGAATACTACCTGTCAAGGTAAAAAGTTTTATTCAAGCCTAAAAAATTCTGAGCATGGACGTGAAGATTGGATTGGAAGTGCATGTTCAGCTGAATAAATTGAAGACCAAGCTCTTTTGCTCATGCTCACTCGATTACCATAGAGATGAGCCAAACACTCACGTTTGCCCCGTTTGTCTCGGATTGCCGGGGGCTATGCCAGTTTTGAATGAAGAAGCCGTGAAGGCTGCAATAAAAGTTGCCTTGGCTTTAAATGCGGAAATTCAGCCAGTTACGATATTCGACAGAAAGAACTACTTCTACCCCGATCTTCCCAAGGGTTTCCAGATAAGCCAGTACGACATGCCCCTCGCCAAAGGAGGATACGTAATGATAGAAACTGAAAACGGAGAGAAGAGAATAGACCTCAAGAGAATACACATGGAAGAAGATCCGGGCAAGCTCGTTTACAAGGGGAGCATAACCACAGCGAAATACAGCCTGATAGACTACAACAGAAGCGGAGCTCCCTTGCTTGAGATAGTTACCGAGCCTGTGATTAGCTCCCCTAAAGAGGCGAGGCTTTTCCTCAACAAGCTAAGGATTATTCTGGAGTACTTAGACGTTTTCGACAGCGAGCTTGAGGGGGCGATGAGAGTTGACGCAAACATAAGCATAGCCGGAGGAGGAAGGGTGGAGATAAAGAACATCTCAAGCTTCAAAGGGGTAGAAAAAGCTCTTACCTACGAGATCACGAGGCAAAAGAATTTGCTGAAGAGGGGAATGAAAGTCGAAAGGGAGACGAGACACTTCGATGAGGCAAACAACATAACAGTTTCCCTCAGAAGCAAAGAGGAAGAGCAAGACTACAGATACTTTCCAGAGCCAGATCTCGTTCCCGTCTATACGTCAGAATTTATCGAAATAGCTAAGGCAGAGCTTCCAGAGATGCCGGAAGAGAAAAGGGAAAGGCTTATGAAAGAATACGGAATAAGCTTGGAAAAGGCAAAAATCCTCGTCCTCGATCCTAAAATGGCTGATTACTTTGAGATAGTTGCTAAAGAAATTGATCCGAAGGTTGCTGCAAGCTGGATCGTCGACGTCTTTAGAGGTGAGCTGAACTACAGAAGCATGAGTTTCAGGGAAGCTTTCAACATTTTCAAGCCAGAAGAGTTCATAAAACTTCTAAAACTCTTCCTTGAGGAAAGAATAACGGAAAAAGGAGTCGTGGAGGTTATAAGGAAAAAACTCGACGAGGGAGGAGACGTGGAAAAAATAATTGAGAGAGAAAAGCTCTATGCCATTCCGAAATCCGAAATTGTGAGGCTATGTAAAGAAGCGATAGAAAAGAATCCCAAAGCTGTTGAAGACTACAAGTCCGGCAAAAAGCAGGCAGCGAATTTCTTAGTCGGATACGTAATGAAAGCAACGAGGGGGAGAGCTGATCCGGCTGAAACCGCGAAAATCATAAAAGAAATGCTCGAAAATCTTACGTAACAGCTTTTTCCTTATTGGAGAGAAACTTCTCTATCTTTTCTATCAACTCCTTCTTTTTTATCGGCTTCTCTATTATGTCAAGAGCACCAGCTTTAAGCATCTCCTCCCCTTTGTGGGGAGCGTAGGCGGTAATAGCTAACACAATAGCGTTGGGATCCATGGACTTTATAATCTTCGTCGCCGTAATACCGTCCATTTTCGGCATGAGGATGTCCATCAAGACTATGTCCGGTTTATACCTTTTGTACAGCTCAACCGCCTCCTCTCCGTTAGTTGCGGTTATGACTTCATAGTTCTTTGAAAGCATCATCTTCAAAAGTTCAAGCAAAACAAGATCATCGTCAACTATCAGCACCTTCCTCATTAACACACCTCCATTTTTCACGATAGTGATAGTGATGTTGGAAAGTACTTAATTTTTTCGGTAAATTAAAGTAAAAATTTATTTAAACGTTAAATTTTTAGGTCATGATGTTTGCAAACGATAATTACCATGAGAATAGTAAGTTTTAATAGGTTGCAGTTGCGAAGTTAAAATTGGATGCTCAAACTGAAGCTCCGAAGGAAGGAGAAGGTCGAAAGGGAGAAAGAAGCGCTTCCGGAAGTTGACGAAATCCCCATAGATGTAAACTTTCCCGAAGGTTATGAGGTCGTGGAGGATTACTGGATAGAAGAGCCTTACTCCAAAATTTTCATTTTATTTGATCCAAAAGAGGAGGAGTATTTATATTACGTCTCAACACCCGTTCTGAACGAGTATGAGAGATCGATATACTACGTAATCGAAGATTTAATTCCCGACTTCGTTTCCTCCGACACCGAGGATAAAGTTGAGTATTTGAGAGACGTTTTTGAGAAAATCTTAAAGGACATAGGGTTCAAGCTTCCAGAGGTTTCGAAGGAGAAGATCTTTTACTACTTAAAATGCGACTTCATAGACTTCGGGCCGATTACTCCTTTGATGAGGGATCGTTTGCTTGAGGATATAAGTTGCAATGGGTATGGGAAGCCGATATTTGTTTATCACAGGAATTATCAGAATCTGCAGACGAACATAGTTTTTTCTGAAGACGAGCTCGACAGCTTCATAATTAAGCTTGCGCAGCAGTCCGGGAAGCATATTAGCATTGCCGAGCCGATGCTTGATGCGACCTTGCCAGATGGAAGCAGAATTCAAATGACGTTGGGAAGAGAGGTTACCGATCATGGCTCAACATTCACAATCAGGAAGTTCAGAGACGTTCCTC
>WAQS01000052.1 GCA_015520115.1 Ferroglobus sp. | reverse complement strand
TGGCTGGAGTGAGCAAAAAAGGGTACCTCGGATAGTTTAAGGTTAAATCAAAACTTGCTATGCTAATTCCACCATTTGCTGCGTCAACGGCTTTCTCGACGAGCTCTTCAAACTCAGACTTGAGAGAGAAGTAATGTTTAGCTTCCACACTCTTTATCCAGGTTGGAACAAATAGAGTCTGAATTATCCCGATCATGGCAACGATTATCGCGAAAACCAATACGAATCCCAAAACCGGAGAGAGAGCGTAATCTCTCATAACCCCACCCCCACGATGAAAGCGAACACGAACAGGCATGAGAGCATTAAGAAGATGGAGTGCTTCAAACCGGCTGAAATCGTCTCCTCGCTCATAACTCCGGCTATTATTCCGTTTACGAGGGCGTTGATTAATGAGGCGTGGTAGAAGAGGGTGGAAAGTTCATCTAAATTTGGAGGATTGAAGTAAGCTCCGGCTATTTGAGCAACAGAAAAGTTCGAGAAAACGGAGATGAAGTTCTGGAGAATGACCACAACCGTGAAGAGGAAAACTCCGAAGGTTACGTAAATAATCACCATGTAAGAGAACATGGCGTTCTTCAACCTCTCCCTGAAGTCCAAAAGAAGCTCCACATCGGTTGCTGCCGCAAATATAGCCGCTCTAACGTTGCTCGTTGCCATTAAAGCCCTGTTGATTATCGACACGACTTTGGAAACTATCGTACTCCCAACTCTTTCTTCAAACCTTTCCAAAGCCTCTGTAACAAGCTTTCCCCACTCAATATCCCTTCTAATCCTCTGCACTTCTTCCGTAAGAACTCCAAGCTGGCTCGAAGACATAACTTTTATTGCAGTCACTATGTTCAATCCGCTTTCGTTTAAACTCCCCAAACCTCTCAGAAAGTCAGGCAAATACTTTTCAAGCCTCTTCAATTTGTAAGAAGCGTACTCGTAAAGGATCGTATAAGGGAGAACCGCAAGTATGAACGAAAAAGTTAGAGCGCTTTCAATCCGCAATTCCTTGTAAAAGATGAAGAAGAAGGCAAGCGCTATGGGAACAGAGAAGATAAAACTCAATTTCGGATTTCTGAGGAACGACTTCATTTTTATAGACCTTTCCACCCATCTCAGAGCTTTTTTAACGAATAGCTTTACTCCGCTCCTCCTCTTCAGCCTCGAAACTCCGTTCCCGCTGACGGTTGCATGGAGAAATACTTCACTCACTCTTTCCCCCTTCCACCTCTCCTCTTCAAGCAACTTCGAGGATTTGACAAGGTAGATGAACGCCAAACCACCAAGAGGTATGTAGAGGTAAACTATCGCCCTCATCAGGTTCATCGTATCCTCGTTCATCATGTTCATGACCACGAAAACGATTAACGAGAATAGGGGAGCAACTATTAGCAAAGCCACGTAAATCTCGGCTAAAATTTCGTAACTGCTCACGTAAAGCTCGTATGCTCTTTCCCTTTCTTCAGCCAAATGCGAAATTTTAAACTCCAAGAATTCAGATAAAGAACTACCCCCTTCAAGAACACTCGCCAAGTCTTCAAGAAAATCTCTGAATTTTTGAGACGGAGTGGTTGAAGCTACTTCCCTGATTGAGGTTATGATATCCTTTCCGAAGACCGTGACGTTCCTAACGATTATCGCAAACTCCTTACCAATTTCTCCAGTGACGTGCCTT
Source organism: Ferroglobus sp. (assembly GCA_015520115.1). Classification (GTDB taxonomy): domain Archaea; phylum Halobacteriota; class Archaeoglobi; order Archaeoglobales; family Archaeoglobaceae; genus Ferroglobus. The sequence continues at coordinate 669 of WAQS01000052.1, read as the reverse complement.
TCCTCAGCTATTGTTCTGAACATGTCCAATAGAGGTGTTCCCCCTTTGGTCATTCCAAGCATTAAGCTTGCGACATGGTAAAGCGTTGCATCGATCTTCGCCCTTCTGCCTCTTGCGATTATGGAGGGAACTCTCAGGAGAAGAGATCTAACTATCAAAATCGTCAGCACACCGACTGCTAAAGAGATCAAAATCGAGAAAATTTGCTTTCCGTTAGCTACACCAAAATAAAATGGAGTGATGCTGGTTAAGAAGGAGTATACGCTCCCAGAAACAACGTAGGCTCCGTAGGACAGAAAAACTGCAAGAGGAATAAAGAGGAGAGTGTAAAAAGTTACGACCGCCAAGAATTCCGGAAGCGTTAACGGCAATCGAGAAGCTTTCAAATTCCTTTCTATCCAGGAATATTTTTCTTTATTTTTTAAATATTTTTTAAAATAATATTTAGCAAGAAATTTAGGATAGAAGAGATCTATTCTTTCAAGCCTCGATTGTCTCACGAATCTTCCCCTCCTCGTAAATTACCTCGAACGTCTCTTCTGGATACCTGTAGTAAGCGTAGATCATGCTTGTAAAGGTCTTGTAATCTTCAATTCCCTTCTTCATGAGGTATTTGAGGAACTCAGCCCTTTTCGTTAATTCCCTGAAAGTCTCCTCCACGTCCTCTCC
>WAQS01000051.1 GCA_015520115.1 Ferroglobus sp. | reverse complement strand
GGTAGGTTCCGTCATCTTCATTCTATCCCTCTACTCATTCTACATTGATTATTACACGAATAAACCCATGCTAAATCTCGCTATAGATATAGCTTTGTTATTTCTTTCAGCCGTAATTGTAGGTGGCAGCCTCAACGTAAGGAAAAAACTCGTCACCTACAGAATTTCAGCTGAGAAAACCTTCAACGAGGTTATCTACACAAGATTGAAGCCGATAATGGAAGAGGTGGCTCTCGGAATCGTGGAAATAAACTCCATGAGAAAAAAGCTTGAGGAAGTGGAGAGGAAAATCAGCGCGATAGAGGAACTGGCTACAACTCAAAAGCTAACTCCAGAGCAGAAAATAAACTTCTACTTCAAAGCGATGATTGTTATGCTGTTCTATTTGGGAACGTTCGTTTATCTAATGCAGTACACTCTCCCATACAACTACCTCATCTCGATTCTTCTTTTCATATATTGGTGGCTCTTCATAACCTACGAGTATAATATATTCCACAGAGGAGAGTCATTAATTATGCTCGCCGCTCCCGTTCTCATAGCACCTTCCGCGTATATTTTACTTAGGATACTCCTTGGAGTCGCCGCCGCTCAGGGATTGATTTTTGCATTTTCCGCTTTATACGCCTACTACTATTATACAATTGCGAAGAAAATAGCTGGAGAGAAAGCTGGTAACAATGAGAGATTTTTGAAGAAAGTAAAAGACATCAAACGCGAACATCCCTGAAAGTTAAGTAAACGTAAGCGGATATCGCTACGATGATGATTGCGAGAGCGTATTTTTTGAATAAGTCTACCAGATTTTTATAAAAGAGGTATTCCTGCCCAAATGGAGTTATGTCCCTCAACTCCTTGGCGTCGAGTATGAAATAGTTGCCAACGCCCTTCACCACTATCGGCTTTCCGAAAATTACAACAGCCTCTCCGATAATTCTGCTTTTCGGAACGGGAGAATAATCCGGTCCGGAAGAATCTCCTCCGGTGTAAACAAGATCTCCCTCAACCTTGAGCACTCTGTGAGTAACTGGAAGGTTCATGTCATCCCTGTAAAACATGACTATATCTCCCTTTTTCGGATCGACGAAAATGCTCTGAATTAAAACCATATCCCCCCTCTCAAAAGTGGGAGACATGCTGTTTGATACAACAACAACCCAGAAAATTTTCATGGTAAATGCAAAGTAAAGCATCACAAGGAAAATTGAAAGTTCGATTGCGGCGATAATTATTTTTCTTTCAGTACTAACCTCCTTTTTTTCGATCAACCCTTTGATCTCTTTTTTTATTCCATTAAACCTTCTTTTAAGGAGAGCCTCTTCTTTAAAATTGTAAATTAAAGCAAAAAGAATGCAGATAATAAGTATGAATACTTGCTCTAACGGAACCATGAGATCACCTGAATCGCTACTGTTATTGCAACGTACAATATTATTATATCGATCAGCAACCTAAAACTTTCCCTCGTAAAAACGACTTTACTTCTTCTTTCAAGTTCCCTTTCCCTTCCCTTCACCCTGTTGTAAGCTGCTCTAACAACTTCTTCTGGTAATCCGAGACTTTTAGCTATCTCCTTAACATCATTCCTTCCCTTTCTTATTTCTTTCAACACGAGAACTTCGTAATCGGACATCATCTCTTCAAGTATATTCTCAAAATTACGAGCAAAGCTAAAACCCCTACGAGACCAGCTACAAGCTGCGCATTTTCCCTTCTATTCACTTTCACTGGCTGAGGTGTTTCGATCTTTGTGACATTTTCCTCCTTAACCTCTTTAGCGAAAAATACCTTGGATATACCATTCACTGTGACTTTATACGAACCCTCCTTTTCCGGAACATATTCGAGTTCGATGTGCTTTACATCTCCCGGATAAAATTCAAATGTTTCATTGTATATCTCTTCATCGTTAACATAAACCGTTATTGGCACCTTTCCTGCACCACCTTTGTTTCTGACATCGAAGGAGATTTTAACTGACTCACCAACTTTAACAAGGAAATCGCTAATAGTCAAATTAGAGT
>WAQS01000050.1 GCA_015520115.1 Ferroglobus sp. | reverse complement strand
GAGATAATATACAAATCGATAAAACTTAACGAAGTTAAACACCCGATAACTTTCTTTCGTTTATGTAATTCGCTTTCGAGAACTTTTTGCATAATTAATAAACGGTTTTTGTCGGTTTTCCACAAACCGAGAAGGTTTATTAAAGCTTTTCTTAGAAAGAGAATATTGGTGGTGAAAATGAGTAAGTTGGCAATTGTTTTGGCAAGCGGGGAGCTTGAAAAAGTGCAAGCCGCAAGCATAATAGCAAGCGTCGCCTCCACACTTGGGACGGAAGTGTTGATCTTCGCAACGATGGACGGATTGATGGCTTTCAAGAAAGATGTGGTTGAGAAGAAAGCGTGGAAGATGGGAGAACTCGGAAAGGGAATGATAGAGAAAGGAGCTCCGCTCTTCATCGACACCCTAAAGCAAGCCAAGGAGGTAGGAAACCTGAAAATCTACGCCTGCGGAATGATAATGGACATGCTCGGACTTAACTTGGACGAGTTCGTTGACGTCTTCGACGATGTAGTGGGAGTTTCTGAGTTCCTTGGAATGGTTGAGGATGCAAAAGTACTCTTTATCTAAATTTTTGGAGGTGGTTGAGAATGGAGGTAAAATCGGATAGAGTAATAGACGCAAGGGGAAGTTACTGCCCCGGTCCCTTAATGGAGTTGATAAAAGCGATCAAGGAAGAAGAAGTTGGAAAGGTAATTGAAGTTTGGTCGAGCGATAAAAGTTCAGCCAAGGACATTCCCGAGTGGGTCAAGAAAGCGGGACACGAACTCATAGGAGTGTTCGAAGAGGACGGATACTGGAGAATAGTCGTAAGAAAGACGAAGTAATCTTCCAATTTTTTAGGTGATTTCCATGAAAAGAATAGTGGTAGTTGGAGGAGGGGTAGCTGGGACTCTCACAGCCAACTACCTCGCGAGCCATTTAAGAGATGAAATCAGAGAAAAGAGGATCTCGATCACTCTAATCTCTGATAAAGATAAACAGCTTTACGAACCCGGGTTACTGTATTTAATTTTCAACAGGTTGTACGAATCGGACATTTTCATGCCGATAAAGTACTTGGTGGATCCGCTGATTGACCTAAAGATTGAGACTGCAACCAAAATAGATCTCGACAACGAAAAAGTTTACACCGACAAGAACGGCTACGATTACGATTATCTTGTCATAGCTACAGGCAGCCGAGTCGTTCCAGAAGAAATCCCCGGACTGACAGAGGCTGGCTACTGGTTCTACAATTACGAGGGAGCGGTAAAACTTAGAGAAGCTTTAGCGAACTTCGCTGGAGGAAAGATCGTTGTGAGTGTTATGGGAGTCCCTCATAAATGTCCGGTAGCTCCGATAGAAGTTACGTTCATGCTCCACGACTTTTTAAAGCTTCATGGAATCAGAGACAAGAGCCAAATAGTCTACACGTACCCTATAAACAAGGTTTTTACGATGGATCCCGTTGCCGAAATGGTTGAGCGCATGTTTGAGGAGAGAGGAATCGAATACAGAACGTTTTTCAATCCGATAGAGGTCGACGCGAAGAACAGAAAAATAATTACGCTCGAAGGAGAAGAAGAGAGCTTCGATTTGCTCATATCGATTCCTCCGCATAAAGGAGCTAAAATTATCTTCGACTCGGGAATCGGGGACAAGAGCGGATTCGTTCCGACGGACAGATTTACCCTCAGAGTTGAGGGTTACGATAACGCCTATGCTGTAGGAGATGCCACCAACTTGCCTGTTAGCAAAGCTGGAAGCGTTGCCCACTTCGAAGCTGAGGTTGTAAGCGAGAACATAGCGGCTGAGATAAAAGGCTATCCACCTACAGCCGTTTACACGGGAAAAGCCTTCTGTTTCATAGAAACGGGGTTCGAAGAAGCTACCTACATCTGGTTCGATTACTACACGCCTCCGATGCCGGTTAAGCCAAACAAGTTCGTCCACTGGATGAAAATGGCGTACAACAAAGCGTATTGGCTAACAGCAAGAGGAATTCTGTGAGGTGGTTGAAATGAGCGTTCAGAAGGTTGTTGAGGAAAACGAAGAAATTCTCGCCAAAGCGGTAGAAAAGCTGATATGGCTTGAGAAAAGCGGGAGCTTAGACGCTCTGATCGATCTCGTCTCGCTGATAAAGCTAATTCAAGATTCGATAAGCGATGCTGTGGTTTTGAAGCATGCGGAAGTTATAACAGACCTCGGTTTAATCTCGGCTAAATTCACGAACGACAGAGCTCTGATGTTGCTCAACGCTATAGGCGATGCCATATGCATGTGCGAAAAAGAGCCGAAACCCGCTGGAATTAAAGATCTCATAACAGCCCTTAGAGATCCTGATGTAAAAGTGGCGCTGGGAATGATCCTGAACATTCTCAAACAACTCGGAAAGAACTTGCAAAAATGAGCAAAATCTTTAATTACCATTTTTTCAACTAACTTTTTTCGATGTACAAGTATCCGAAGGAGATAATTTCCGACATATACCTTTCGAAGATAGGAGGATTCAGCGAGGAGCTTAGTAAAGAGGAAATGGGGATAAATATTAAAGCTATTTACACGAATACTTCCATCATTCCGGAGGAAACTTTCTGCAGAATAAGATTTTTCGAAGAAAAAAGCAAGCCGTACTTTTTGAAAAAGAGGTTCAAAATAGTTGGGATAGAGGAGAATATGGAGTCCTACGATATGACGAGGGATGGAGAAGTTGTGTTCAGTGAAGAGGTTAGGGAAGAGTTGAAAAACAAAGTCGGTGAGGCTGTAATAATCAACACCGTCGAAAGCTTCAGGTTTGACGGAGATTACTCTAATTTGATAAACTACCTTTCAAAGTTATGGCGATTCGAAAGCCAACGAAGAAGGAACTGAAAGTCATAAGAAAAGCTCTTGCAGCTTTCGGAAGCATAGATTTTCTAAGCGATTTTTCCATTTACGTTAAAGAGGGAGAAAAGAAGGAAGTTTACGCCGTTTCTAAGGACTTAGATTCTCTTATAGGAAAGCTCAACGAAGTATCTTTCGGGATAAAAATAGGCGAGGTCGGTAGGAGGTTTAGGTTTACCTTGGAAGGAGCCTTCTTCCTCGTGAAGAAGAACAAAAAAAAGGTTTACGTTAACGAGAAGGGAGAAATGCTCTTTCTTTACGGCAGGGACATATTCCGAGAGTCTCTGATTGAAGTGACGAAGGACGTTAAAGAGAACGACATAGTTTTCGTCTGCAATAAAAGGGGTGACATTCTCGGAATAGGAAAAACAAGGTTCGATGCTGAGAGAATTTTTGAGGTCAAGGAAGGAAGGGTTGTTGTTGAAAACCTCGTTGATAGGGGGGAGTACATAAGAAAAGAGAGGCTATACAACGCTTATTGAAGAACCACGTACATAAACCACAGAATGAACGAAAGAATTCCGAGAACTAACGAAAATACTGAAATCTTCATCCAGAAGTTTTTCTTTTTCAAACTCAAGTAATACCTTCTCTCGATAGTCTGAAAATCCTCTCTTTCGAAGAAAACGAGCTGGGTAAATTTAGGATAAAGTAAAAGAAGAGAGGAAACCATCGAAACCAAGACGAGGGAAATTGGAACGCTCACGAGTATCACGTCGTAAGTTGTAATCCTCTCCGAAGCGAAGGCGATCATGAAAGCGACAATTCCAACTATCAGCGTTAAAACTCCGTTTGATGCCTTGATTATTATGTCGGTTTTATCGTCCATCGTTTTTAAGTGATTCAGCATGAACTTGACTTCCTCTATTTCCTTCTCGCTAAAGTTTTTCACGAATCTTAATTCCGAAATTAAATTAAATAAATTCTCCCTCCTGCTTTCATGGATTTTAAAAAATTGGTAGGCATCGTAGTGCTTCTTCTGATAATTTTCGCCTTTAAGGATTCGATAAGATACATCTTGGAGGTCGATCCAACGTTTTTCTTACTTTCGGTGCTCTCTTATTTCAGCTTGAACATTCTTCTCGCTTACAGGATGCTTTATCTTTTTAAAAAACTTGGAGAGAACTCAAGTTTTTCAAGTGTGTTTAGCGCTCATATGGCGGCTATAGTAACAAGCGACGTAACTCCGGGGAGATCGGGATACTTAGCTTTTCCCAAGTTTGGGGAAAAGTACGGACTAAACTTCAGGGTTTCTACAGCTTCTCTCTTCAGCACCCAAGCAGTTGAGATGATAGTGAAAGTTTTCGGATCGAGCTTAGCAATTCTCTACCTTCTCTCTCCAGAAGAACTCGTAGCTATATCCCTCCCAGCTTTTTTAACCGTTTTAGCATCACTTTATTTGTGGACAGACGCAATTCCGATTAAATTCAAAAGAATTGAAAAAATCAGGGAGTACTCGAAGCTTACGAGAAGGCACATTCCAGAACTTCTCTTTCTCACGGTAATCGGCTGGTTTTTGGTGGGAGCCCAGTGGTTCTTTGTTTCCAAAGCGATGAACTTGAATCTCAGCTTTTTTGAATCCATGCTCCTTCAAGCCTTGCTGAGTCTTGCTATGTTCATCCCCCTTACTCCGGCTGGGGCAGGATTCTTCGAAGGGGGAACGGCTTTCGTCTTTTCTACCTTTGGCGTTTCTCCAGAGAAGGCAATTGCCTTCGCATTACTCATCAGAGCGAGCACTATTATCGCAGACTCTCCCGGAATTTACTTCATCCTCTCTCGAGAACGCGTTTCTTGAGCATTGTGGCTGTGAGTTTCATTGTGTCTTCGGGATACAAGCTGACCTCTTCTACGTAGAAGTACTTGAAGAGTTCGTCATCGCTCATCTCTTTTACCTTCTCCGCAAGCTTTAGAGTCTCTTCTTTTGCAATTTCAAAAATTCTGTCAACTTCCTTTCCTACGAAATACCTGTTGTGACTCAAGCCAAGAACGTAAGGCTTTATTGCCGCGAGCTTTTCGAGAGTTTTTACGTATTCGTTAAAGTCAGCAAAATACATCGGGATAACTTTTCCAGAAGAGGTGACGTAGCCAAGATAATCCGAGGCGAGAAGAACGTTGTGCTTCCTTGAATACAGCGAAATTGCATCCTTCGAATGACCAAAGCTTTCGATAACTTCCAGACCGTTTACCTCGTCCCCTTCCCTGACAGTCACATCTACTCTTCCCGAGAATTCGATGTTGTATTCGTCTCCGTAAGCCTTTTTGCAAAGCTCCCTGTCGTCTTTCACCCAAGAAGCTTTGACTTTCTCCTTCTCAAATAGTTTAGCCAGATTTTCGTGGGCAACAACCCTTGCTTCCGGATACTGCTCAAGCAAAACGCTTAAGCCAGCAACGTGGTCAAAATGTCCGTGAGGAACCACTACGTACTCAATTTCTTCATCGAACTCTTCAAGCAGTTTAGAAGCGCTGCAAGTCAGCCCGGCTTCGAATAAAACCTTCTCCTTCTCGAAGTAGTAGTAGTTCATTATTCCTACTTTGTACAGCTTAACTCCATCAACGAGCTCGATAACTTCCATGGAAAATTTTAAAGAATTGATTATAATTAAATTTATCGATTACAGCTCGTTGAAAATCGATTGTATGTGCTTCTTAAGTGCTCTTTCGACCTTTTTCAGCGTTAACTTGCTGACCGAATTGGCTAAAGGACAAAAATCGTGAACCACTGCTCTTTTCCTCTCAACATCCCACACGATTGGGTAGAGCTTGCAGCCGAAAGGTCTGAATTCGTATATGGAACACTTGCCATTTCTCAGGAAAAAGCACTTGCCGTTGACGTTCTTCAAAACCCTCACACCGTCTTTAATTTCGCTGAATTCATCAACCTTGTATCCAAGCTTTTCTATCCTCTTTATATCGTGCTTGCTCAACTGCATTTCCGTCTCTTCACAGCACTTGTGACAGTTTATTTTTAGGCAATCAAGAACCACTTCCATGTCCAACTCTCTTAAGATATTCCTCAAGAGGTAGCTTTTCTTCTCTCGCAAGCTTTTCGAGAATTTTATACGTGCCGGTAGAGTACTGAATCGCTTTTTTATCCCTCATCGCTATTTCCTTGGGAATAACTTTTTTAGCAGCCTCTCTCAGCACGTACTTCCTTATCACATTTCCTTCTACCCTCTTAACTTTTTCACTTGCCGGAATTGCCAAAGCCACTTCTATCATGTCGAAGGAGAGGTATGGAAGAATAGGCATAACTTCGTTTTTGTAAGCTATCTTCGAGTCCCTCTCAAGGTTGTCTTCGCCAATCCTCCTTATGTCCTCTATCAGCGTATCCTCCAACGCTTTCCCCACAACATGCTCGTATCTCTTGTATCCTCCAAAAAGCTCGTCAGCTCCCTGTCCAAAAACGACTTTGTTGTAGCCAAGCTCCTTGGCAAACTTTGTTACGAAATAAACTGGCACAGCTATCGAAACCTGAAGCGTATTGGTGGTTTCGATACTCCCAACGATTCTCCTCAAGTTGTCTCTAACGTCCTTGGCTGAAAATCTGAAGATCTCTATCTCCCTCCCGAGCATATTAGCTGCTTCTCTCAACCACTCCTCCTCCTTTTCCGAAGCTGTAACGGAGATTAGCGGAGCGTCGTAAATTCCGGCTAAAAGTCCTGAATCTACTCCTCCTGAGAAAGAGATGCAAGCGTCTCTTATCTTCACTTTTTCGAGTATCTTTATTATCTCTTCAGCTGGATCGTCTACCGCTTTTTTCTCAAAAACGTCAAAGAAGCTATAGGTTTTCCTGTAAATTACCTCTCCATCGTAGGAGATCTTCAAAACCTCTCCGGGCAGAACTTTCATCGGCTCTTCTTCGAAGTACCACTTAAACGAAGATATCGTCAGATCTTCGGAGAAGTAGATTGGTTTCGAGCCTAGAACGTCTCTTGAGATGAAAACGTGGGAAGGTTTGAAAGAAACCACGTAGTAGAGCATTCTGTTCTCTATCGGAGCTTTTTCAGATATTTTCGGCTTTTCAGCAGCGTCGAAAAAAGTCAAACCCTCTTGAACGGATGGATACCTCGTATTTGCGTAAATTCTCTCTATCTTGCCTTCCCTAACATCCGACGTTACGAATATTGACATTTTCCTAAATTCTTTGGGAATTTCTTTTTAAAATTTTTTCCGAAGAAGAACGGACGATCAATAGTTTTTCATAATCAACTTGGAAAACTTCTCCGCTTATTGTTTCGTTGGCGTAACAAGTTCAAAAAAGAGAAAATTAAATTCTCTCGAAAACCATCGCTATACCCATACCGCCTCCTATGCATAACGCCGCTAAGCCGAGATCCGCTTTTCTCCTTTCCATTTCGTGAATTAACGTGACGGTTATCCTTGCTCCGGTAGCCCCTATGGGGTGTCCCAAGCTTATCCCGCTTCCGTTGACATTCACCTTATTCAAATCGAGGTTCAATTCCTTAATTACAGCCAAAGCCTGAGCTGCAAAAGCTTCGTTCAGCTCGATAAGATCGATATCGTCTATAGAAACTCCCGCAAGCTTGCAAGCCTTCTTTATAGCGGGAATCGGCCCAAGACCCATGTAAGCGGGATCGATTCCGGCAGATGCGTAACTTAAGATTCTTACTTTAGCCTCAAGTCCGCTCTCTTCCGCTGCTTTGTCGTCCATTAAGAGCAAAGCAGCTGCTCCATCATTTATTCCGCTTGCGTTTCCAGCTGTGACCGTCCCGCCTTCTTTGAAAACCGGTGGAAGCTTAGCCAGCTTTTCCAAACTCGTATCCCTCCTCGGATGTTCGTCAGTATCAACAACCCTTTCCCCCTTCTTTTCCTTAACAACAACCGGAACTATTTCCTCCTTGAACTTTCCTTCGTCTATGGCTCTAACTGCCCTCATGTGGCTTTCAAAAGCGAGCTTATCCTGCTCTTCTCTGCTTATCTTATAAAGTTCCGCTATATTCTCCGCTGTCACACCCATGTGATAGCCGTAGAATTTCTCCCAGAGACCGTCGTAAACCATTACATCTATGACCTCATCATAAACGTTTATGCTCATTCTGTAACCCCATCTGGCTTTAAGCGAGGCATAGGGGGAGTTGCTCATGCTTTCCATTCCTCCAGCTATTATGCACTTCGCATTTCCCGAGCGTATCTCCGAAGCAGCTAAGGCTAACGCCTTCAGTCCAGAGCCACAAACTTTGTTTACGGTATACGCTGGCACTTCTTTAGGAACTCCGGCGAAAATTGAAGCTTGCCTCGCCGGATTTTGTCCCTGTGCAGCCTGAATTACGTTACCCATTATGACCTCGTCGATTACTATTTCATCTCCCTCGTAATCGAAGTACTTCTTTTCGAGTTCGATCATTCCTTTCTGAAGTTTCTCCGGGTAGAACTCGTAAGCTTCCTCGCTGGCTTTAGGTTTTACTTTTAGCTTTTTAAGAAGACCTTTGATGGCAATGCTTCCAAGCTCGTAAGCTTTCAAGCTCGCCAAACTCCCCCCAAATCTGCCAACGGGCGTTCTAACCCCATCGACGATAACTACCATGAACGAAAATTTTAGAAAGCAGCTAAATATTTTTCGAAATATGATCGAAGATTTGCTCGATGAGGCGATAAAACTCGCGGGAAAGAAATTTGTTGAAATAGAGGAAGAAAAGATAACGATTTTTGGTGATATTCATGGAGATTACTCGACAATGAAGAAGCTTATGAAAGACGCTCATGGGTTTTTCATTTTTCTTGGGGACTACGAAGATAGGGGGAGAGAGGCTTTAGAAGTTTATGAGGAGGTGCTGAAGCTATACGTTGAAGGAAAAGCCGTTATGCTCAAGGGCAACCATGAAACCGGAGAAGCTTTTCCCCACGATTTTCCAGCTCTTCTTGAAGAGAAGGGAGTGGGAGAGCTGTATAGCTTATTTAAAAG
>WAQS01000049.1 GCA_015520115.1 Ferroglobus sp. | reverse complement strand
TCCGAGAACGAGAGTCTTCGAGATCGGTCTTAAATCGAAGCGAAAGTCCCCGGTTTCTATTATCGAGTCCTTTAAGTTTCTCGTAAATATATAATAAAGCATGCTTTTTATTTGTTCCTCAAGGTTGTGCAAAGCCAAAACGAGCTTCGGGTCTCTTTTAAGCTTGGAATAGATTAGAGTCCCATCTATTCTGTAAAGAACAACTCCGGCAATAGCCTCGTCTTCGGCTATCGGCTCAAGGATTCCCGCTATTTTAGACCTCATATCTCTCTATCAGCAATTTTATGTACCTCTCCGCGTCTTTCCCAGCTATTTTCGCTATCTCCTCTGCCAATTTCCTGATGTTCTCTGGAAGCTCCCCAAACTTTTTGAGGATTTCTTCAACCTTCTCCTCTTCCGTTTCGTACCCTTCGACAACGATTCCAAGACCCGGAAGAATTTTGTAGGGAAAAACACCCTCCGCATGCCAAGAGGCTCGATGCTTAATTATCTGAATAGTCCTGTTAAACGGCTCACCATAGCCAAGATTTTTTAGGTTTATTACGGTGTCCGCTAAAAACACCGGAATCGACACGTCAGCCCTTCCAAGATCTCCGCTTAATGGTTCCTCAACCGTCACCACCGCCAGTTCTTTCTCTCTAAGCTTGCTAAAAAGCCAGTTCACGTCTCTCCTCGCATTTATGTCGATCGGAGAGATTAGAGGGGTAAAAGAATCTATAGCGATTCTGTCCGCTTTTGACGCTCCGTTAACGATGGAGACCAAATCCGTGCTTAAAAGTGAAACGTTTTCAGCGTAGAAATTCCTAACCTCAAGCTCCCCGTTATTGATGTGGTCTTCTATCTCATCCCAGCCGAGAGATTTTGCCAGCCTTATAACCTCCTTCTCTCCGAATTCGAAAGAAATGTAAATTCCTCTGCTTCCGTTTCTTAATCCTTCAAGTAGCGTTTGAAGGGAAAAGATCGTTTTTCCAGTGCCAGAAGTCCCAACTACCACAACAACGGAGTTACTGTGAAACCCCCCGCCAAGCAGCTCGTCTAAACCGTAAATTCCGCTCTTAATTCTCATGTCAAATTTCAATGATTTTCAAAAGTATATTAAGTTTACTTGTCCTCTATTCCACGTTCCGTTATTTTGAACACCGCCTCAGCCTCTGGCAAGTGAGGAGAGTCGATAAGCCTCGCAACTCGCAGCTCTCCTTTACTCTTCCTCAGGTAAACTCTGAAAGTTGCCGTATGCGCCACAATATGTCCTCCAACGGGTTTCGTCGGATCGCCGAAGTACTGATCCGGCTTAGCCATGACTTGGTTGGTAACGACTATAGCTGCGTTAAACAACTCTCCAAATCTAAGCAAATCGTGGAGGTGTCTGTTCAGCTTTTGCTGCCTGTCAGCTAACGTTCCCCTCCCTATGTACTCCGCTCTGAAATGAGCTGTGAGCGAATCAACAACGAGTAACCTTACGTGCTTTCCTTCCTTCCTGAGTTTGTTCGCCAACTCCTTAGCGTTGTCAACCAAAAGCATCTGATGGTTGGAGTTGTAAGCTTGAGCAACGTAGATGTTTTCCAAAGCCACATCCGGATCGAGACCTTTAGCTTTAGCCATCTGAACAATTCTTTCCGGTCTGAACGTTCCCTCCGTGTCTATGACGACCACAACTCCATTAAGCCCTCCCTTCTCCTTAGGAAGTTGAACATTAACAGCCAGCTGATGACAAATCTGGGTTTTTCCACTTCCAAATTCACCGAAAAGCTCGGTAATCGCCTGAGTTTCTACTCCTCCTCCGAGCAAATCGTCAAGAGCTTTGCTTCCAGTGGTTATCTTACCTATGTTCCTTCTCCTCTCAAGGATCGTCAAACCCGTTTCGAATCCACCGATATTAGCGAACTTCCTCGCTGCGGCAATTATCTTTGCTGCGGTACTTTCCGGAATGTCTGCTGCTGAGCTTAACTCCTGAGGAGAAGCAACTGCAATAGCTTCTATCGTCGAATAACCAGCCTCCCTTAATTTTTCAGCTGTTGAAGGTCCAACATTTGGTAACTCTTCAAGATCTATTTCTCTAAACGATTCCTCTACAATTTCCTCGCTTTTTTCACCCTTCTCTTCTTTCTTGTTATCCTTAGCCATATTGCATAAGCTTCAATTGAGTTTTTTAAATACTTTCTGGTGATGTACCATGAACTTCGCCCTTCCAGAATTCTATT
>WAQS01000048.1 GCA_015520115.1 Ferroglobus sp. | reverse complement strand
GCTGGAAGAGATGTCAGGCATAGGGGAGGAATAAGGGTTAGCACGATAAAGAAGGTCAGAACTCCCATGGTTTCGATAGGGGCATCTTCTGAGGAATACGAAAGGGTTGTTTTTAAGAGGGAGGACTTCATCAGGATCGCCTACTTCGACGGAAAGAGGCTTGTCGGTTTTCAATCCGCTGGATCTTTTGCCGATTTGAAGCTTTCCGGATTGATTCAGTTCATGATATCGAAGGGAATTCCCGTGGAGAATAAAGAGGAATTTCTTAGAAGGCCTTTCAAACATTTCGATCAGAAAACGATTTTTTACGAGTGGAAGAGAGTGGGGTTATGAGGATCAAATTTTTGGGCGAACTGGGAATGAAGGTTGGAAAGGAGGTTGAGATAGAAGTTGGAGGAGAAGTCGCTTTCGACGAATTAATCAAAATTCTTGAGGAAAAGTTTCCTCAGGCTAAGGAGGAGTTCAAAGCTATAGACTTCTACATGGTTTCCGTTAACGGAAAAATGGTGAGGAGGGATGAGATAAAGAATCTGAAGTTTTCCGACAAAGACGAGATAATTTTTCTCCCTTCGATAGCTGGAGGGAGCGTAAAAGCTGTTATAGGAAAGAATTTCGATTTGAGCGTTTCGAATTACGACGATTTCGAGAGAAAATACGGATTTTTCGAGAAACTTGCAAGGGATCTTGTAGAATTTTCTAAGATTAAGGGTAAATGTTTGGATGTTGGATGTGGAACCGGCATCTTTGGAAAAATCTGGAAAGAAGCTGTTGGGCTTGATGTGGCTAAGAACATGGCAAGGAAAGCGAGGGAATTCATGAGAGATGTCGTTGTCGGTGATGCGGCAAACCTTCCGTTTAAAAGCGAAACATTCGATTCAGCTGTTTTTAACGCAACTATTTTTCTCCTACCGGATGCTGAAAAAGCTGTAGAGGAAGCTTTGAGGGTCACGAAGAAGAAAGGAATAGTCTCCGGCTCGTATCTCGTCGGTTTCTTCAAAGATGGGGAAGATGCATTAGCTAAAATCGGTTTGAAGCACAGAGTTCCTTACGGAAGGGATAAACTCGAAAAACTGCTGTCGAATTTTAACGCTGAGATAAGCTACGCGGATTATGTATTTACAAAAGAAGCGGTCATGGACTTCTACTCCATCCCAGCGATGGCGAACGGTTTGTTTCCGAAGGAAGGTAGTTTAGAGGAAAAAGTTTTAATGGCAAGAGAAAGGCTGAGGAATCTGCCGGATAGTGTGGTGTTCAGGTGGGGTTTCTTCAGGATCAGGAAGTGAGTTTACAGCATTTAACATAAACGCTCCGATATTTTACAACATACACAGTAAGTTATTTATAGATCTTACAATGTAATTCTAACGATAAATAATTGGGGGTGGAAAGTTGTACTGGAATCCCGTTGTCGAAAAAATGAGTAAGAGCGAGCTTAAAGAATTGCAGGAGAGGAAGTTGAGGCAGACTGTGGAGTTTGCCTACCGATACTCCGAGTTTTATCGAAAACTGTACGACCAAGCCGGAGTGAAACCGGATGACATAAAGAGTTTGGAGGACCTCGAAAAGCTGCCTTTCGTCAAGAAGCAGGATTTGAGGGACAACTACCCCTACGGCATGTTTGCCGTTCCTTTGAAAGATGTGGTTAGAATACACGCTTCGAGCGGTACAACCGGAAAACCTACTGTGACTGGTTACACTTACTCCGACCTGGAGCTTTGGACAGAAAGCTTGGCGAGAGGGCTTTACGCTGCGGGAGTCAGGAAGGAAGATATCGTTCAGAACGCCTACGGTTACGGATTGTTTACCGGCGGACTGGGATTCCACTATGCAGCGGAAAAAATTGGAGCGACTGTAATTCCCGCATCGTCGGGGAACACTCAAAGGCAGATAGAGCTGATGAGGGATCTCGGCACGACTGTGATCTGTTGTACTCCAAGCTACATGATTTATCTTGCAGAATACGCTGAGAAGATGGGTGTAAGCTTGCAAAATGACACCAAACTGAGGATGGGCTTCTTCGGAGCAGAACCCTGGAGTGAGGAAACGAGAAAGAGAATTGAAGAGAAGACGGGCATAGATGCGATTAACGTCTATGGTACTTCCGAGATAAGCGGGCCGGTTGTGACTGAGTGCCACGAAAAAGCGGGAATTCACTTCTGGAGCGACATATTCATAATAGAAGTAATCGATCCGGAAACTGGCGAAAGGCTTGGAGAAGGGGAGAAGGGAGAACTGGTTGTGACAGTCTTAGGG
>WAQS01000047.1 GCA_015520115.1 Ferroglobus sp. | reverse complement strand
ATTGTAGGGTGTTACAAAATCTTCTAACAAGCTTTGAACTAACCCAAACGAACTGTTAAAAGGAAATCTGTAGTTAAACCTTTTTGTCTTTTCTTCAACTTGAGAAAACAGGTTTATTTATCGAATCTCCTACAAAAGTCTCGTGCTTCAAATCGAGATTTTTCGAAGTTCAAAGATGCCAAAATTGCAACCACCAACTACCTCCAGCTTATTTGCAGATCTAAGCGCTTCTTTAAGGAGAGCGTAGGTATGGAATTGCATCTCCCATCTGATTAGCAAAGATAAACCCGTAAGTTTCTCCGTCTCTTGCTAAAAAGACGATGATTGAGTTTTTGAGTTTAAGCTTCGCCTCGCATATCGCTGTCGTTAAAAATTTGTTAAAAAAACCGAATCTAAAGCAAGGGTTCGATGTCTTCGTCGAATAGCTCAATCGTCTTTTCTATTCTTTCCCTTTCAGCTACCTCCACTTCCTCCTTAGCTTCGGCTGCAAGCCTCTGCAACTCCTTCACTCTCGGAATGTCCGTAACGTTGGCAAGAACGACAAGAGCTGCTACATGCTTTGTTCTCCTTGTTGGATAGTCCCCAGCCCTAACCTCAACTCCGGCAATCTGCTCTTCGAGCCACAGTTTCGCTTTCTCCAATCCTTTTCTGTCGAGATGCTCTGGAGGGCCAGCAACGAGCACCAAAGCTCTTTCCGCACTTCTTATGTTACATGGAATCGTCAATCTCCCGAGGGCAGCTTTTCTTACGAGCGTTGCTATTTTCATGGATTTCTCTCCTTCATCGACGATTTCCTTCTTTTTCCTGAGAAAACCGAATAGTCCGCTCTTCTTCTCTTCAATAGCAAGAGTTGCATAACCTATTGATGAAATCCCTCCACCTCTTAGCGTGTTTATGACTTCAGAGCTGTCAACGACCATTTCTCCAACCAACCCTTCTTCAACTGGCTCGCCAGCTCTTGCCAAAACGGCTAATCTCTTCACGATCTCTTCATTTATCTTTTCGAAGCTCTCCCTTAAACTCAACCCCTCGAACTTCCAAGCTCCGTTGTCCACAAGAATCAGATTGTCCACGTACTTTAGAAGAGTGATCATGCTCCTCGCTGCATTTAATGAGTAAAGCTTTCCCTCTTCCTGAGCTGGAAGAACGCCGACTGCATAAACCGGCTCAGAGTACATTTCTGAAAGATATTTTGCTAAAACCGGAGCACCCCCGCTTCCAGTTCCACCTCCAAGTCCAGCAATTATCAGAAAGGCATCGATCTCGTGAGTCCCTCTTTCGTCTATAGCATTTAAAATCGTTTCGACCTCCTCTTGCATTATCTTTGCCCCAAGCTTGTTGTCTGTACCAACTCCGTGCCCCTTCACAGTCGTTTGTCCAATCAGAATTCTGTCCTTCATCGGAATATGCTTCAAACCCATTAAGTCCGTCCTTGCGGTATTTACGGCGAGGGTCCTTAAGGTGTTGCTACCCCTCAGCTTTTCGTTCTCAACGAACTTATCCAAAATTTTTCCTCCGGCTTGTCCGACGCCAATGGCAAAGAACTTCATGATCCTTACCTCAGCAAAAATTAGGGGACTAAATTTATAAGCTTTTACCGTACTTAGCCCAGATATTGCAAGTCCCTTCGAAGCTAACCATGCAAGAGCCGATGGGATCTCTTGGCGTGCAAGCCTTCATGAAGAGCTTGCAGTCTGTCGGAAAAGCTTTGCCCTTTAAAATCTCTCCGCAGAGACAATTCCTCTTTCTTTTATCCTCTTTAGGAACAAAATCCTCGAAAACGTCTTCAAAAAACTTTTCCGCATCGCAATTTTCATAAACCCTTGAGAGGGAAGCTTTTGAATTCGGAATTATTCCCAAACCCCTCCAAGATCCGTCTTCAGCGTCGAAAACTTCGTTCATGACTTCCTTAGCTTTTACGTTTCCCTCGTACCTCACGGCTCTAACGTACTCGTTCATTAGCAAAGGCGATCCATTTTTTATCGCTTTTAACAGCATGAGAATTGAAAGCAAAACATCTTCTGGCTCAAATCCGGAGATAACCATCGGAGTCTTATATTTCGTCAAACCTTCGTAAGCAACTACGCCAACTATCGTAGAAACGTGTCCGGGGTTTATGTAGCCATCGATTTCGCTGTTCGGCATTAAAGCTTCCATGGCTGGAATGAAGAAGCGGTGGGCTGAGAAGATAAAGAAGTTCTCGGGAGCTTCCTTAGCCGCAACGGCTGTGGAAGGCATTGTCGTCTCGAAACCGATTGCAAAGAAGACTACGTTCTTATCGCTATTCTTCGCTATCTCCAGCGCATCGAAAACGCTGTAAACGATTCTTACATCCTTTCCTTTCGCTCTGTAGTGGAAGAGGCTCTTTCCTTCAAAAGGAACCCTCGCCATATCACCAAAAGTCGTTAAAATTACATCCTCCTTCTCCAAGAGGTGGAAAACTTTTTGCAAGTCCTCATCCGGAATTATGCAAACCGGACAACCCGGACCGGCTAAAAGCTTAACGTTTTCCGGTATCAAACTCCTTATGTTGTACTTCGATATCGTGTCCTCATGAGTACCGCAGAGGTGCATTATCTTAACTTCTTCAAATTCTTTACTCTCCTCCCTAATTTTTTCGACTATTCTCTCAACAACTCCTCCCATAGCCTCTCAATCTCCCTGACTTCCTCTTCGCTAACTTTCTGAATAGCCAACCCTACGTGAACGAGAACGTAGTCTCCCGGCTTTACATCCTCAAGGAGGTCAACCCTCACCTTTCTTTTCGCTCCTCCCAAGCTGACGGTGGCGAAGGGATAATCGATTTCGAGAACTTTAGCCGGAATTGCGAGACACATATTCACCCCTCAGGTACTCTATCCACTCTTCCAAGCCGATCCCCTCTTTTAAATCCATTAAGATGAGCTTAACTCTCGAATTAAGCCTTTCAACGTCCCTCTTCATCTTCTCAACATTAGCTCCGACAAATTCCGCAAGCTTCAACTTGTTTATTATAACGACATCCGCTATCGTAAAAATTTTCGGATGCTTTTCAACGACATCATCTCCTTCGGTAACGCTTACCATCACAACCCTCAGATCTTCTCCGAGATCGAAATCGACCGGACATATGAGATTGCCCACGTTCTCTATCAACAAAATATCGACGTCCTCAAATTTCCGAATCTTGTGATGAACGAGATGCGCGTCAAGGTGGCACTCTTTTCCAGTGTTTATAGCCTCAGCTTTAATTCCAAGCTTGCTCACCCTCTCGTAATCGGCTTTACAGACAACGTCACCAAGAATTGCTCCGACTTTAAGGTCGTTTAACCTCTCGATGGTCTTCTCTATAAGCAAAGTTTTTCCCGAGCCTATGGCTCCCATTATATTCACGGCCAGAATTCCGTTCTCTCTGAAAAACTTTCTGTTCTCCTCAGCCAGCCTCTTATTCTCGGCTAAGAGATCAACCTCAGCTTCAACTTCAATTCTGTGCATCTTCCACCTCCATGACAATTCTTTTGAGTACGAATTCGTCTCCCCTCTCTACTTTTAAAAACCCTCCGCATTCGCACATCGAAGATAGTTCTCTGTATTCTTTCCCGCAGTTCTCGCATACTAAAAGAGCTTCGGTATTTTCAATTTCAAGCTCGCTACCTTCGAGAATCGTATTTTTCGTTACCACCTCATAGCAAAACCTCAGCTGTTCGGGATTTATCAAGAGGAGAGAACCAACTTCCACGACCACTTTGTTCACCTTCTTAGCACCCTTACTTTCCGCTATTCTCAAAGCGTTCTCAACCAGAGCTTGAGCGTAGCTGAATTCGTGCACAGCTACAGTAACTACCTTTAAATATAACCTTATCCCTTTAGCAAACTGTGTTCAGGATAGTCGTTTCGGGCGTCGTGCAGGGAGTGGGCTTTCGTCCGTTCGTTTACCGGCTTGCGAAGGAAATGAAGTTGAGAGGATACGTGAAAAACTGCGGAGATGGAACTGTTGAGATAATTATCGATCGAGAGGTAGAAAAATTCGTTGAAAGGCTTAAAAAAGAGATTCCAGATAAAGCTAAAATCGAA
>WAQS01000046.1 GCA_015520115.1 Ferroglobus sp. | reverse complement strand
CGTTTGTCCAGCGGGAATTAAGATTAGCGAGAAAAAAGAAGTTAACTCCGCTGAGTGCATCGCCTGCTACGATTGCATAGAGGTCTGCAAAACTAAGGGCTTGTACATGGACTTCCTCGATAAACGGGTGAGAAAGGAAGTTTACGTGGCAGTTCTGCTTGCGATATTGTTCGGATTCGTTATCGTAGCAAAAGTTACTGGAAACTGGGACTCCGCGTTAACTTACGAGGATTACAAGAGGTTAATGAAGATTAGGGAGTTTATAACGCATTAATGAGGAGCTTAAACTTTCAAGATCCTTTTTATTGAGGTTCATCTCAAAGCAAAAGCGTGAGCGAAGGTTTGAGAGAGCAACGGCTGATAAAAGCACAAAAGATTATCTGAAGATGTGAAAGTTCTCTTTAAACCCTTCTCTAACGAGGGGTTTGCTTAGGTGTCTTCTGGCGGAGGGAGGAACTTCGTAAAATCCCTCTTCGATGTCCCTCCTAACTTCTTTAAGTATCCTGTAGTTCACGACCTTCTTGCACTTCTTGCATCTAAAGCCTTTGCCTTTACCAGCACTCTCCATCCTCCTCCCGCACTCGCAAATGGGATTTTCCTCGAAGAAAACCCTCGCTACTTTAACAATTCTGATCTTCTCAAGATTCAGCGTTGCGTTTTTGTAGGAGCCGTAAACTTCTACCACATCCCCAGGCATAAGTTTTCTCACAATTCTCCTGAACTGCTTAGTGGGTTCAAATGCGGCACACTCAACTTCGCCAAAGGTTGTTTCTATCTTAAAGAAGACGTGTCCCCCCTCTATTTCCCAAGGAAACTCGATTACTTTGCCCGTGAGCTTATATGATCTGAACTCTTTAAGTTCTCTCACGTCTCCTTCGTCGATTATGTGCATGTCCGTCCCCTGATTCGTTATGAAAATTTGATAAAAGTCGTAATCTTCGGCTTCAATGTACCTAAAAGCTTCAAAGATTTTCTCCAAGTTGTCCCCTCGGATTCCGAAGAGAACAGGATCAGGAGAGTTCGGGGTGGCAACAACAACGTTATTCCCCCAATCGACCGTGTCCCAAGTGTAGGGATAAGTCATCAAATCGGCTAAGAAGAAGCTTTCCTCCACGATTTCCCTTTCTTTTCCAAACCTTTCTCTTTTTCTGTAAACGAGAAGTTCCAATGTCCTATCCTCCAAAGGCAACCCTACGGAGGCTAAAGCACCTATTAGTCCCCTTCCTTTTTTGTACTTCAAATGGGGGATTAGGTACTTCCCAATTATAAACAGAGCTTCATCCAAGCTTACAACATCCCTCAAAGCTTTAAAAGAAAAGTTTTGAAGCTTATCTACCAAATCCTCCCGCACAAAAACAACTCCCGGGTGGGTGTTTTCATCATCCAGCTCCGCATACTCCTCCACGATTTCTCTAACAATCTCCACAGCTTCTCCGATCTCTCCGTCGACCAGTATGGACACCGCCCCATTTCCCCTTGTTTTGTAGGGGATTGTGGGATTCAGCCTTATAAGCCTCGGAAATCCGATAGTTTTCATCCCAGCTTTCTCAAGCTCCCTGATTACCAAACTGGCTATGTAAGTAGTGCACATTCCCTTTCTTGAGTCCGTGTCGTCTATTCCAATCCAGAACCTCATGGATGCGGAGACTTTCCGTGGTACAGTATGTGAATTAAGGCTTCCGGCAACTCGTACTCTTTTATCCTGTCCTCGACAAGTTTGAAGTCGAATGCAAACTCCTCGATCCAAACGTCAAGGTTTCTTGTGTCGATAACCGCAAACGTTGGATCGTCTTCCCTCGAATTCCTTACTCCAGCGTTCCCCGGACAAACGACCTTTCCGTGCTGGGTAACTTTTATGAAAGGCTCTTTTCCCCCGATTATCTTTATATCTGCCCTTTCGAACTCTTCGAGCACCTTATCGTAGTAATCCTCGCTCTTCCAGTGATCCGCTTCCTCCCCAGTCGGATCAAAGTACGAGACAGAGACCCTCGTATCTCCGAACTTCTCCACAACGTAGAATTCCACTTCGTTCCTTAACCACTTCCTTCCCTCGTGTCCGAGCATCTCCCAGTTGAATTCGAGCATTCTGTATTCGTACTCGGGCAATTCGTTTTTGAGAGCTTCCCTTTCTTCTTCGCTGAGCTCACCAAACTTTATCAGCATTCTGTCAAAGTGCCCTCCAACGGGCGTTATCAAATCCGAGTTCTTTATAGCCTTGTAAACTTCCTTTGGGTAGGGCATGTAGCCGAATATTCCGATTACATATATCCTCTGCACATCCCTTCCCTCTTCCCTATATTTCTCCCTCAGATTTTCGACTTTCGACAGCAATTCAGCCAACGCTTCCATATTCCCGTTTAAATTTGAGGCTGCGATTATCATCCCAACACCTCCAGAGGAGATTTGGATTCGTATTTTGTAGGGTAAGTATTATATATTTTAGCCTACGAAGCTGCGGTGATGTATGATGAAAAGTGGTTCAACAACTGGATCGAGAGAATTAAGAGCGAAAAGATCGAGTTGGATAACATCGATACTTTGGAAGTTTTCGACAAGTTCCTTGAAGATGTTGTGGTAGCTTGCTATAACTTGCTGAGAGCGGTTAAAGAGAGGGAACTTAAAAAGAAAGAGGCTGAAGAAGAACTAAAGAAAATGAAAGAAATGCTGGAGAGAGACGTTGACCTCGGAGATGATATCAAGAACGATTTGTTCGTTATGACTAAAGAGAGTGCAAGACTCGTTGTGAGAGCGGCTGAAATAGCTTTAAGCGGGAAGATCAGTAAGAAGAGTTTTGAGAAGTTGCTTGAGGAAGCTTTAAAGAAGGAAAAAGAGGGTAAAGTTGAGGAGGCTTTCGAAGTCGTCGCCATGATGGGGGCGAAGATATTCAAAAACGAGAAGCTACCAGAACTGGAGTTCCCGGAAGAGTCCGAACTCTTAGAGTATTTCGACGGTCTCGATGCGATAAACACAGTTATTCTGCTAAGCGAGATCGATGCTGGAGAGAGTCAAGAAGAAAGCTAAGGAATTGGGATTTACGTACGACCTGTATAAGTACTTACTTTTCACCTTCGGCAGGAGAGGAGAGAAGGCTTTTCTCTACGTAAAAGAGGGGAGAGTTAAAAGATACAAGGACTTCTTCGTCGTGGTTGGGAGAGAGGAGTACATCGTCGAGGAGTTCTTCTGCACCTGCAAGGACTTTCACTTCAACCTTAGGGGAAGAAAACCGTGTGCGCATATACTTGCCGTGGCTATTGCCGATGAGCTAAAGTTATACGATGAGTTCGATACGTACTACGTGAACTTCATCTCGATAGATGCAAGGAGGGGTTGGAAGTGATCTTGGCAAAGGAGGAAATAAGAAAGCTCATTCTTGAGAAGGGGCTTGTTAGAGACTACATCGACTTGGAGAAGCAGCTTCAGCCTAACGGCTTCGATTGCACCCTGAGGAAGGTGGCGGTGATAAAGGAGGAAGGTAAAGTGGACTTCGACAACTCCGAAAGAAAGATCCCGAAGGTTGAGGAGGTGGACTTTCACGAGGACTGGATTTTTTTGCCGAAGGGCGTTTACAGAGCGTACCTCAACGAAGTTATAAGTTTGAGTAACGACATCATGGCTATCGGAAGACCGAGATCCTCTCTTGTAAGGTGCGGAGCTACTGTCCTCACGGCAGTGTGGGATGCCGGTTATGAGGGAAGGAGCGAGGTCGGCTTGGTTGTTTACAACGAAAACGGAATATGGCTGAAAAGAAATGCGAGAATTATGCAGCTCGTTTTCATGAAGCTTTCCGAAGAGACCGAAGGTTATTCGGGGATTTTTAAGGGCGAAAACATTTAACTTCCACATTTTTCTTAGGTGGTAGATTTTTTCGTAGTCTTTTGTTTCGCAAACGCTTAATGCTATAAGCGATAAGGAAGTCGTACTTTAAAACCTCTGCTAATTTGCTGTATCGTTTTTATACTGGAAAGGCAATTAATCTTCATGGACAGAGTTTACAGCGACTTCCTAATTCTCGGCATGCTATTTTCAGTTACCTCCTTCGACACACTCCTTCTCGGATTTGCCG
>WAQS01000045.1 GCA_015520115.1 Ferroglobus sp. | reverse complement strand
CATTGGACGATACGAGCCATGCGGGGGGAGGGATTTGAACCCTCGAACCCCTACGGGACGGGACCCTGAATCCCGCGCCTTTGTCCTGGCTCGGCAACCCCCGCAGTGTAAATTTCTTTAAATGTCGAAGTCTTATGAATTTTATGGTGTGAAAAAGAGCGTGAATAAAAAATTAGAGGTTTCTTTTTATCCACCTCTCTATTTCTCCCTTTGGATACGCTCCTATTATTTTATCCACCGGCTTTCCATTCTTAAAGAATATCAACGTCGGTATTCCGGTTATCCCGTACCTCGCAGCTACCTGCGGATTTTCGTCGGTATTGAGTTTCGCAAAAACAACTCTACCAGCATATTCCTTTGCAAGCTGCTCTATTATTGGGGCGATCATTCTACAGGGCATGCACCACTCAGCCCAGAAGTCTACGACGACGTTTTCGTACTTTTTGAGGATCTCGTCGAAATTGCCCGAGTTTACCTCCACCGGCTTATCCGGATACTTTTCTGCTTGTTTATTCGAATAACCTCCCTCTCCCGACATTTTTTTCATCAACTCCATTAGCTTCTTTTTCCTAATTTTTTCCAACTCGTCCATAATTTCGGGATTTATAGATTTAACTATTATCGCTTACGCGGAAATGATCATCCACAACAATAACCCCCTGTTCGCTGGCAACTTCGTAGAAGTCCTCTTCCGTTATGTTCAACCAGTCAAATTTGCTAATCACGCTTTTTCTGACTATTCTGAATTTCTTTCCTCTAATCTCGATTCTCTCCACAAACTTCGGAAGCTCTATCCTCAGCCTCCATTTAGCAACTTTTCTCGGCTGAACTTCCCTAATAGCTTCTTCGACGCTTTTCCCATCAAGAACTACCTTCAAAACTATCTCCGCTATGTGATTCAACCTGTCGGGAACTCCTATGACGTCTCCCCTCAAAAGAATTTTCTTTGATTCAAACTCTATTCCCTCTCTTCTCAATTCCTTCCCAAGCTTGGAAGTTAGACCCTTTTTATTTCCCGACTTGTCGACAATTCCACCTATGATGTAAACTTCCGCCTTCTCCCCTTCAAAAACATCCTCAGCGTTAGGATCGAGGAGAATTATCTTTTTCTTATCCCTCAAAAAATCTTCAAGCTTGTCTACATGCAGGGCGTTAGTGTCCGTTTTCAAACCAGCGACAACGAGCCTTTCATCCCACATGTACTCTCTCACGACGTTGAGTGTCTCCTTAATCTGAATTATGAGACTTCTAAACTCCTTTTCACTGTGTAAATGATGGTATCTACAGTCTATCGCTATGTACGGGAAATCATCGGCTTTTTTCAGCAGACTCTCTCTGTCAATAATGCCCTCACACCTATCGAGAACGAAGTTGCACTCATCGACTTCATTTCCTTCGAGGTCGAACTTGTATTTTCCCTCCCCCTCGCATATGTTCATTTTCCCGTTGGCAATCATCAAAGCGGCGAATTGAATCGGGTCATACTTGAAAGCTTTGGCAGTTCTAAAAGAAATGCAGTTTATTCCTCTCCTTTTCAGTTCCTCGACGAGCAAATCCTTGAGTCTCACAATCGAATTTACTTTCGATATTTTAATGAATTGGAGTAAATTCCGAAACTCAGCTCCTCATCTTGGACATAATTTTTACCAAGCTGCAAGGCTATTTCCGCCTTCTTCAACTCTCTTCCAAGATAAGCGGCATGGTCAAGCCTGCTGACGAGGTTCTCTTTTAAAACTGTATCTACGATCTCCTTCGCTTTCTCTCCCACCACTGTAAGCCTCTCGTGGGAACAAACTATCTTTCCGTTGGAGATCCATATCCTAAAATCTCCCAAGGGATCTCTGACAAACTTTCTACTCTCTTCAGCCTTAGTAAAATCCTTCGGGAATTCACCTTCGGGAAGCTTCCTCTTTTCTTTAAGCACAAGCAAACTGAAACCCAGATCTTTCGGCGG
Source organism: Ferroglobus sp. (assembly GCA_015520115.1). Lineage (GTDB taxonomy): Archaea > Halobacteriota > Archaeoglobi > Archaeoglobales > Archaeoglobaceae > Ferroglobus. The sequence continues at coordinate 4,464 of WAQS01000045.1, read as the reverse complement.
TGTTTTTCTCAGTTTAGCCCCTTTGGTCATGTAAGTAGCTATTTTCATTTCCTTCACGGCTCCAGCCGTTTTGTCGCTTGCTTCGGTTGTAAAAATTAAGGAAGCTCCAACTTCCTCGGCAATCTGAGCGAGGAGAGCATTAACCCCTATGCTGTCGGCATCTATCAACTCCGTAACGTTTCCAGCTCCGAATAGAAGAGGTGTTTTCGAATCTAACTCCCTGTATTTTTTGTATCTGAAAATCGAGTCAACGACTCCCGGAAAATCGAGAATTGGATCAGCTACAACTCTCTCAGTTCTCGTCCTTGCTAATTCCACGAGCTTTTTCAACCTCTCGACGTTTCTATCAACGACGACCACGACTTCATTCTTAATAAATTCAAGAGCTTTGAGGTTCTCCGTAGATAAGCTCATAATCATGTCAGCTCCAGCCTCGATTCCGGCTTTTATAGCTCTTATACTGAACGTGTCAATGCTCACAACATCGCAGAGATCTTTAGCTACCTTGACAGCCCTTCTAACCTCCTCGACCTCGAACTCAAGGGGAATTCCGAGATCGATTATATCAGCTCCGCTTTCTAAGTAGTGCTCAATTCTCCTCGTGAGTTCTTCCCCGCTAAGCTTCGTAGCGTCAACTACCTCAGCAATAACCTTCATTCTTGTGCTTCCGCCTATTTTTACCCCATTCACCTCAAAGGCGAAATCGTCTATTTCGTCAACGGCTCTCTTTACTTCCTCAGCTTTTATACTCTCGATGAGTCTGCATGCGGGGATTTCGTGGGAAAGTTCTATTTCTTCCACCTTTTCAAGCACGTACTTCAAATCGTAGGCGTGAATCGGACCTAAGCGGATCTTAACACCCTTTTCCACTTCCAATTTCTTCCAATCGTTTCCAGCGGTCAATCCCGGAACGAGCACGAGATCGTAATCGCTCAGGTCGTAATTTCTGAGGTGAGAGGGAGTTATGAAGGCTGCGATATCGATGTCCAACACGAGAACATCGCAGTCAACAACTTCTCTAACCAAACTCTCCGCAAGTTTGCCAGTTACAACAAGCACTTTCATAAGCTTTATTTTTGCTGTAGGAAGATAAATCATTCCGTGATCGCAGAGCTTCACGTTCACTCAAACCACAGCGATGGAAGGGACAGCGTGAAGAAACTACTGAATAAAGCTTTGGAGATCGGAATTGAGGTTATTTCAATAACGGATCACGACACAATAAACGGAAGCTTGGAGGCTATTGAAATAGTGGAGGAGGAGCACCTACCGATAGAAGTAGTTCCCGGTTTTGAGTCTTCGACAGACGAAGGGCATTTGCTCGTTTACGGTGTGAAGGAGGATTTCGACAAAGGTATTCCCTTCGAAGAGGCAGTGAAGAGGACGAAAAAGCTTGGAGGAGTTTGCTATGTGGCACATCCCTTTCAAATAGAGAGGAAGGGAGTTTGGAGAATTGAAGCTCTTCGAAAAGCCGACGGAATTGAAGGGTTTAACTCCAAGTATTTCATAGGTTTTTTCAATTTTTTGAGCTTGACGATAGCTAAAAAATTGAAAAAACCAGTTATAGCTGGGAGCGATGCTCACAGCTCTAAAGCATTGGGCTACGGAATAACGATTCTGAGAGGTGAGCCCTTAAGGGCTTTGAAAAATGGAGAGGTGCAAATTTCGGGGAGGAGAATGCCGTTAAAAGTATGGCTTTCGGACTCGTTAGGACTTTTTAACGAATAAAGAGATGACGTAAATGGAAATTATCAGCACGACCGAGTTTATCAGAGCTTTGTAGATCGGCACAAACTTATAATCCACCCACACCCTCACGAAATCGTTGAGGGAAGAATAAAGCCCCCACGCTGCAATGACGAGAAAGATTAGGGCAATAGCAACGAAGATTTTTCTGAGTAAATCCTCTAACTCGATCTTCTTCTCCACAAAGCAACACCTCCCGATAATAGGAGAAGCAGAAGCTCAAATCCCGGAGCGGCTTTTCTTTCAGCATATTCCATCCTTGGAGTCGGGGCGGGAGTTCTCACGAACTCGCTTATTTCGAATTTAACTTCCTTCTCCGTGACGTTTTTTGGAATTTTCTTAGCCGGTGAAAGGCTGAGCTGCTTGCTCCAAGTTTTTAACAAGGATCCATTTCTCCAAAGCTCAAGCTTTACAAGGTAGTTGTAGTTGTTCGGAAGGGAGAGATTCCCCTCTATGATGACGGTTTTTCCACCTTCGACTCTGACCTCCTTCCAGAAATCGTCAGCCAGAATGTTGGACTCGTACTGAACGGCTTTAACGTGAGCGAGAACGTCATAACTCTTCAAAGCCTCCACGTAAAATCTTGCAAGAATTTTGACAGTCTTTCCTCCAACCTCTCTTACCGCAAAATCCGCATCCTTAAGCACGACCTTTAACTCCTTCTCCTCCGGCATTATCGTATCCAATCCCGTAAGCACGAATTCCCTTGAACTTAAACGCTTGCCCTCCTTGTCTATCGATAAGGCAACTCTATAACCCCTGTCCTTCTCAAGGGAAATCAGTACGCTTTCCATTGAATCTTCGCTTTTAACTTTCTCCGGAAGCGTTTTGCTTATCTCTTCAAGGAGTATATTCGTTTTTAGGTCGTAGATCTTCGCAAGTATTGTTGCATTCTCCAAAACCTTGGATCTCTTTATGTGGACTACGAATTTCAGAGTTGCGTGACTGTCGTTTACATCGGCTATTTTCACGTCAAAACCTTCGATTCTCGCATAAGACGTGTCCTTTGTAACGTCCGCAAAAACCGGTAAGAGTAATGCGATTGAGATTATCACAGCCACGCTTGCAAGCAGAACTTTCGAATTCACGATTAAACTACGAATCTACCATTTAAAAATTTATCGATATGATTGATACACGCTCATTTTTGAATCCATCACTTTGCTAAGAATTTATCTATCAGTCCAAAGAAAATATACTTCGTGCTCGGATACTGCGAAAACTGCGGTTACTTTGAAGAGAAATGCGCTTGCGGCAAGGGTAGAATTCTGCTTACTCAAGAAAAGAGAGAAGCGATCAGCAAGTTTTTGAGCGGAATACTCAGACACTTCCCGGATTCTTTTGGCATCAAGCTTGATAAAAGCGGATTTGCCGATTTAGAAGATGTAGTTAGAGTTTTGAAGGAGAGGTACGGTGTTGGGAAAAGGGAGATAGAAGCTATAGTTCTCTTCGACAAAAAGGGGAGGTTCGAAATTAAAGACGGAAAAATTAGGGCGAGATACGGGCATAGCGTCAAGGTTGATTACAAGTGGAGCGAAGGAGGAAAGATTCCAGATAAACTCTACCACGGAACGAAGCCAGAAAACGTCAAGAGTATTTTAAAGATCGGTTTGCTTCCGATGAAGAGGAATGAAGTGCACTTATCCGAAAGCATTGAAGATGCGATAGAAGTAGGAAAAAGATATTGCAGAAATCCCGTCGTTCTTGAGATAGATGCGAAAAGAATGTTGGAAGATCGTTTTGAAATCAGAAAAAAGGGTAAAGTTTACACAGCCGACTTTGTTCCGAGCAAATACATTAAGGTGGTGGGATGGAGAGAGAAATAATTGATTTTGCGAAGAGGATTTTTAAATTTGAAGAGGAGGACGCTGGCTTCTTTAAAATCGGGAACATCTATCTCGTTATAGCCAACGACATGCTTTCGAGGTCTTCCGACTTTCCTCCCAAGCTTTCGCCTAAGCAAATCGGCTGGAAGGTCGTGACAGCGAGCGTAAGCGACTTAGCTGCTATGGGGGCGAAGCCCACTCATTTCTCGTATTCCATGGGTTTAAACAGAGCCGACATTCCGATCATCGAAGAGCTTATGAAGGGAATAAAGGAAGCTCTTGACTTCTACAACATGGAATTTTTATCTGGAGACACGAACGAGGCTCCAGAACTGATCTTAGATAGTGTAGCTATCGGTTTCGCTGAGAACCTCCTTCTTAGGAGCAACGCTAAGGTTGGAGATGTTGTTTGCATCACCGGTGATCTCGGAAGGTCTTATTGCTCCCTCCTATACTTGCTGGGAAGGGTAGAGGAAATCGAAGAGAAGATTCTTGAAAAGTTTTTAAAGCCAGTAGCAAGAGTTGACGAGGGATTAAAGCTTGCAAAATTGGCAAACTCAGCTATAGACGTTAGCGATGGTTTGTCAAAGGAGCTTAATCTCCTCGCAAACTCAAGCGGGGTGATGATAAAGGTTTACGAGGACAAGATCCCCATAAGAGAGGAGGTTTCGGAATTCTGCATTTCCAACGATTTAAATCCGATAGATGTTGCCCTAAACTCCGGAGAAGAATACGAACTTCTCTTCACGGTAAGCAAAGATAAGCTTAAAGAGCTGGATTTCGAGTTCAGCATTATTGGAGAAGTTTCTAAGGGAAAAGGAGTCTTTCTCATCGGAAAAGAGACGAGACCCTTGCTCCCCGGAGGGTGGGAACACTTCTCAAGCAGATAGTT
>WAQS01000044.1 GCA_015520115.1 Ferroglobus sp. | reverse complement strand
TGATATTGATGATGGGAGGGTTGCCGGAGTCAGCTATTGCTTTCTTTACGGTTTTACATTCTGATAATTAGGTGCGTGGTTGTATGTCGTTTTGGGAGGTATTAGTTACAGCGTTTGTTGTAGCTATGCTGCTAATTCCACTTCAAATAAGGAAGTTTAGGGACAGAGACATGGTTGTACCGGATTACTACAAGAACAGCGTAAGATACGTTCCAACTTCCGGCGGATTGTCGATCCTACTTGCCTTTTATTCGGCAGTATTTTTAGCTATCCTTGGAGCTTTTTCGGCTCAAATTACGCTTCCAGAACTCGTTTCCGTGTTTATCATAGCTCTCTACGGTCTTTTTGGATTGCTCGACGATCTGATAGATATAGGGAGGGCAACAAAAGTAGTATTTCCACCAGTATTTACTCTGCCCATAGCTTTTGTGGCATCCAAAGCAGAAGTGCCGTTAATAGGAGAAGTGGGGGGATTGCTTCTATTCATAATCGCTCCGGTTTACGTGATGGTGGTAGCGAATCTTGTTAACATGCACTCTGGCTTTAACGGAATGGCTTCCGGTTTGACGGCAATACTCTTGGCTTTCCTTTTGCTGAAGTCTCTAACAAGTGGAAAGGGAAGCGTTCTTATATCTTCAGCGATGCTCGGAGCTTTGTTAGCTTTCTTATATTTTAACTGGTATCCGTCGAAGATTTTTGACGGAAACGTCGGAGCTTTTACGATGGGATCGACTGTGGGATTGGCTATAGTTCTTGGAGGTTTTTACGTTTCTGGATTCGTAATGCTCCTCCCTCACACTGCAAATTTCCTCCTTTACGTCTACTGGAGGTTGATGCGAAAAATTAAGCCGAATGATGAAAGGTACAAAATCGTCAAGTTCGGGAAGGTTAGAAAGGATAAGAGTATCGAAGCTCCGAATCCTTACACGCTAAAGTGGGTCCTTCCGTATTACTTTAAAATGACGGAGAAACAGGTGGTTTTATCGATGTACGCTTTAACAACAGTTTTCTGCGTCATCGGGTTTTTCGTCCCTTACTAAAAATCATCTTGATTTTTCCTTAATCCAAAAATAAACTTCGTAAGCATTATTTTCTGTTTCAGCCACGATCCTTATCTTAGTCGGAAGGGAAATATCTGAAGGGACATAAACGCTCTCATTTTCCTCCCACCTTTCATCGTTTTTCAGCACGACTTTTTTCGTCTTTATCAGTTCATTTCCCAAGTATATCTTGATTGTGTAGTTCGTCTCTTGTCCTTCGTGGCAGTAGAGACCGTATCTAAATTTCACGACACTTCCGGGCTTTACGTAGTTCGAGTAGTCGGGGTATATGTATATGGTCGTGTACCTTTCCTGAGAGCTCACCCAGAGAAGGTAGGAAACTAAGACGACGCTTAAAATCGTGGTAACGATCAGAGCTTTTATCATTAGATCGTTTGCACTCATCTCCCGTAATTTTTAACAAGTCGTTAATAAATCTTCGTCTCAATCAACTATATATAGGAAAACTGAGATGGGAAGTGATGCGAAAAAAGTATGTCTACGGATTTCTTGCGATACTTTATGCGGCAGCGATTTTCTATCTCTCCTCAACATCCAATCCTCCGAACCCAATTTCGAGTGAGAATCTAATAGCATTATACGATTTTCTCAAAACACACGGTTTGGAGTTTCTTGCAGTCCCTTTCTATTTCGCTTTCAGGTATCCAGACAAATTTGCGCACATCCTGCTTTACGCCGGATTCGGGTTCGTTTTGAATCTTGCCGTAAGAAGCGCCTTCAACAGAAATCCCTACATCCTCACGCTGGTAATAGGAGCGTGCTACGGAATTTTTGATGAATTTCATCAGGCGTTCGTTCCGGGAAGGTCTCCAAGTTTGGCTGATCTGTTCGCTGATGTGATCGGATTGATGCTTTCTCAAATCGTCGTGATTGGAGTTAGTAAATACAAGAGGAGAGCGTTAAATGGTTGAATCTGTATTAGAGCTTATCGTAAACGGAATGCGATTGCTATTCGGCTTGATCTTCGTGTTTTTCGTTCCGGGCTATGCGGTTTTGCTCGTCCTTTTTCCGGAGAGAGAAGAGCTGAGCCTTGTGGAGAGAATAGCGTTTTCTGGAGTTTTCAGTGTCGTCGTTGTGGTTTTTACAGCTCTCTTAATGGACGTGGGGTTCGGAATAGGCACAACAGCTTCGAACATCTTTCTTTCCTTGGTGATATTTACGCTTCTGATGATTGTCGTTTGGAAATTGGAGCTTTTTTATATTAAAAGGAGAAAAAGAGGAGATGAGTAGAATGAATGTTTCTGAATTTTGTATGGATGTTGCTGAGAACAATGCGAATTTGGGGAGAGAGTACAGAAGGAATTTAAACTCTCTCTTGGAGGTCTCCGAAAAATTTCACAGTGATGCGAGAATACCCTATGAAAAAAGTAAAGTTCGCGAAAACACTCTGGTCATCGAGAGCGGGCATCAACCTCTGTTTTTACCGTATCCGGGAATATGGAAGAAAGCCTTCCTTGCGGAATTTTTCGAAAAAAAGCTAAAAAGTATGGGTAGAGATGCGATCGCATTTTTCGGCTTTCTTGATTACGACACTTCTTCTTCGAAGTTGCTCTACCAAAACAGAATTCCGAAGATGAACAAGCACGGTTATCTGAATATCGGTTTAAGGAGACCCGAAAGCTCCGAAATATGGAAAAGGTTTAACGAACTTGATAAACCTTCAGAAGAAAAGTGGGAAAAAGCCGTAAACGAAATTTTGAGAAACTATATCGGCAACATGGATGTTGAAGAAATCGCTGAGGAACTTTGGATAAGCTACGATCTTTCCGATAACTTTGCCGATTTGAATGCTATAGCGTTTGCAAGGATCTGCAAGTTGATGGGCGTTGACGTATACTTCTTCAGAAGTTCGGATGTACAGAAGGAGAAAGTGTTCGTGAATGTGTGGAAAAAAATTGTAGACGACCTTGACAAATTCAACCTTCTGCAGAATTCCGCAGCTGAAAATTTGAACTTTCCGGATTTGCAAACTGATGAAAAACTTGCTCCGTTCTGGTATCATTGCGAATGCGGAGGCAAGGTTTCGATAGAGAGAAGAGACGGAAAATTCGTGGGAGATTGCAGACTTTGTGGCTATAAAGTTGAGATAGTCGATTCACTCAGAGAATTTGAGAAGTTGAGTCCGAGGGCAATTATGAGGAACGTCCTCTTTTTCGAGGGTATGAAAACGTCCGTATTTATTACCGGATCAGGAGGTAGTTTGAAGTACGGTCTCGTATCGAATATCATCTCCAAGGGTTTCGGATTTAACGTTCCTAAAACCGTGTTTTGGGAATCCGTAGATGTGTATTTGGGAAAGGAACACAAAGCTGCAATGAACGCTATTGTTAAAGAATTCGGCTTATCCGACAATTGGGAAAAACACGCAATTTTGGGCAAGGTGGAAAGCAGAAGAAGATTGATTGCCGCTAAAATAAACGGGTCCTCCGATAGGAGAATTCGGAAAAAATATCTGTCCCATTACAAACGCACGAGCAACATAATTTCTGCTGCAAGCAGCTTATTCTCCTTGAAGCCTTCGATTGTAGACGTGGCAGCAAATGTTGGTATAGGAAAGATTATCCCCGCTTGGGAGTCTTCAATATCGCAGGATGGTAGAATTACGAAGAGTGAAATCGGAGAATTTTACAGATTGGATTCGGAGGTTTTTTACGACTCTCCGGAAGTTCTCAAAGTTTACAACGTATTTAAAGAGCTGGAAAAAGAAAACACCAAAATCGATCCGCTTGGAATTCTGGAGTGATTGATATGTTTAAAAGAATTCTGATACTAAGTCCGCATACCGACGATGGAGAACTCGGATGTGGAGGGAGTATAGCTAAGTTCGTTGAAGATGAAATAGAGGTATACTACGCAGCGTTATCCTCTTGCGAGAGATCAGTTCCGGAAAATTACCCAAAAAATATCCTTAAAAAGGAAGTTTTAGAGGCGACGGAAATTCTTGGGATAAGTAAAGAGAACGTCCTTCTTTACGACTTTGAAGTTAGAAAATTTCCTACTTTCCGGCAGGAAATTCTTGACTCTTTGATTGATATCAGGAGGGAAATTTCTCCGGATGTCGTTTTCACACCTTCCTCCTACGACACGCATCAGGATCACAAGGTCACAAGAGAGGAAACGCTAAGAGCTTTCAAAGGGTGCACGATTCTCGGATACGAGCAACCTTGGAATAATCTAACATTCGACACAACCGCATTTATTCCCTTAGATAAAAGACATATCGAACGGAAAATTCATCGAAAGCTTGGCAAAAACCCGTGGTGTGCAGATAAATGCCGAATATGCGGAAGTGTTTGAGGTCATCAGGTGGATAATAAGATGAAACTTTCAAGTGAGAAAGGGATCGTTGCTCTGGCAGCTCTAATTGTAGGCGCATCAATAGAGCTTGCCTATGGAACGGCTTATCTTGGAGCTGTCTTTCTTTTAATGTCGCTAGCAATCATCTTCCTCTTAGCCAAAAACTCTGAAAAGGAAATTCCTGAAGTAAGGAGATCTTGGTTTTTGATAGTTGTAGGAGGAGGAACGATCGCTCTTGACATAATCGCCAACAGCTTCCTTGAATCTGAAATTCAGACTTTTGACACGATGGTAATCCTTTTCGGAATCTCTCTCATGTCCTACGGATCCGGCAGCAAATACTCGGAAATCGGAAGGTTTGGTGTATACTTTACTCTAATATTTCTCACGCTCTTTGCCCTTCTTTTCATGCTTCCGGCGAGAGTCAGCATGTATATTCCGTATCTCTACGGACATTACGCCGTTGCAGTTCCTGTAGTAAAATTGCTCGAAAGCGTTGGAGTTGGTGTGAGAATTTCAGACTTTAGAATTATAGAAGTTTTAGGGGAAAATCACGCATTTCTGAGGATAGACCTTGCATGCTTTGGTTGGTATTCTCTGCTCCTTGTTACGAGTATGGTTTTGTCTTATAACATCGCATTTCGATGGAAGGATTGGAGAAGTGTTGCAAAAGTGCTCATCGTGTTATCCGTTGCAGTTTACTTAGCCAACTTGCTCAGAGTTGCAACGTTGGTTTATCTTACATACAGCTTCGGCTCCGAATTCATGCTGAAAATTCACCCCCATCTTGGCTGGATATTTTTCATGCTGGTTCTCCTTCCACTCTCATATGTATTTCTGAAGATGAGGTGAAGAGTTTGAGGATAGCTTTGGGAGTTGTCCATCCGAAGCACGTGCATATATTCAGGTACTTCGCAAGAGAGATGGTTAAAAGGGGACATGAAATCTCGGTTTTGGCTGTGAATAAGGGGGAGACATCTTATCTACTTGAAAAATACTACGAAAATTATGAAATACTTGGAGAAAGTGGAAATACGATCTATTCAAAGTTGCTGAAACTCGCTAAATTTGAAGGGAGCGCATTGAAAATCTTAAGAAAAATAAAACCCGATGTCGTTATGGGCAGACCGATACCTCACATGGTTCACGCTAATGCCGTTGTTGGCGGAGATTACGTAATACTTGAAGACACGGAGATAGCAAGGAAGTTACACATGATAACAGTTCCCTTTTCCAAATACGTCGTTACCCCTAAAAGCTTCTTGGGAGATTTTGGAAATAAGCACGTTAGATTTAACAGCTTTTTCGAATTAGCCTATCTTCACCCAAACAATTTTGAGGCTAATAAGACTGTTTACGACTACTTGGACTTCTCAAAAAATGAGAGGTTTGTCGTTTTCAGAACGATCTCGTGGAACGCGTACCATGACAGAGGACTTAAAGGTTT
>WAQS01000043.1 GCA_015520115.1 Ferroglobus sp. | reverse complement strand
GCTCTCGTCTCTGAAGAGAATACCTCCGGCGGGAATCGTAGCCATACCCATTTTGTGGGGATCCAGGGTTATGGAAGTTACTCCATCCAATTCAAAGTCGAAGGGAACTTTTCTTTCAAGAAACGGTAAAACGAGTCCACCAAAGGCTGCGTCAACGTGGAGGGGTATGTCTTTCTCGACGGCTATCTTCGAAAGCTCGTCGATTGGATCGACTTGCCCAAGCTCGGTCGTTCCTGCGATTCCAACTATTGCTACTGTATTTTCATCGATCGCCTTCTCAACCTCGGCTACGTTCACTTTGTACTCTTCATCCAGCCCTACCCTCTTTATTTCCACCGCAAGAAGGTCTCCAATCTTTTCGAAGGAGAAGTGGGCTGATTTCGGAATTACTATATTCGGCTTTTTTACTTTTTTCAAATTTCTTGCGGCTCTTATTCCTTGAATGTTCGCCTCAGTTCCTCCAGAGCAGATGTACCCGGCAGCTTTTTCGTTATGCAAGAGCTTTCCGAGCATTTTTATGAGCTCCCTTTCGAGCTCCCACGTTCCTTTAAAAATCCCCGGATCTCCGAGGTTCGTCTCTAAAAACATTATGTGGGCTTTTACAGCCAGTGGATGCGGGACGGTGCACATGGAGCTTAGAACCCTCTTGTAGGATATGTCTTTGAGCCTGAAACTAAGAAGCTCGTTGAATACCATGCTGAGCTTTTTGGACAAGCTTAATATAATTTTTATTAAAGGGCTTTTGTGAACGTTGCCATACTCGTTGGTGGTAAAGGTAGGCGAATGGGTTACGTGGAGAAAGCCCTTCTTGAGATTTGCGGTGTAAGAATTATTGACAGGCTTTTGAAGGAATTTAGGGATGACAATGTTGTTATCGTATGCAGAGATGAAAAGCAGAGAAAGCTGTTTGAGGTGGAGACGGTTGTCGATTCCGTAAAAGACTTTGGAGCCTTAGCCGGGATTCATGCGGCTTTAAAGTACTTTGGAGAGAGAACCCTTGTTTTGGCTTGTGACATGCCATTTGCAAAGAGAAAAGTTGCCGAAAAGCTATTTTCCGAGGCTGAAGACATTAATGCGAACGTTTTGATGCCTTACTGGAAAGACGGTCGATTTGAACCCCTCTTTTCGATTTACTCCCCGGAAATCATTCCGGAAATCGAAAAAAGTTTCTCTCTCGGAGAAAAGAAAATTTTAAAACCAGTTTTTCGCTCCTCTGAAGTTTATCTTTACTCTGTTGAATGTTTGAGAAAGCTGGACGAAAAGCTAATATCCTTTTTCAACGTCAACACTCCTCAGGAGCTTAGGAGGGCAGAAGAATTATGCTCATCGACAGGTTCGGTAGAGTGATTACGAATTTGAGAATCTCCGTTACGAGCAGATGCAATCTATCGTGCTTTTACTGCCACAGAGAAGGTTATTCCGCAGAAAATGAGCTAAGCGTGGAAGAGATTGGCGAGATTGGAAGGGCTTTTAAAACTCTCGGCATAAGGAAGGTGAAGATAACGGGAGGAGAACCTCTTGTTAGGAACGATATCGTTGAAATCGTGGGTGTTTTGAATATCTTCGACGAAACTTCCATGACCACCAACGGTATAAAGCTTGGAAAGCTTGCGGCGGAACTGAAAGAGGCTGGACTTTCGAGGGTCAACGTCAGTCTTGACACTCTTGATGAAGAAAAGTACAAGCTTTTGACGAGAGGGGGAGAGTTAAAAAAAGTTCTGAACGGTGTGAGCGAGGCTGTGAATGTGGGTTTAACTCCGGTAAAGCTGAACATGGTGGTTATGAAGGACGTTAACGTAAATGAAATGTGGGAGATGGTCGAGTTTGCAAGGGAGTTTAAAGGAGACGTTATATTGCAACTCATCGAGCTTATGAAGCTACCCTGGAGCGAAAACAGCTATTACGACCTTTCCGAAATTGAAAAGGAGCTCAAAAGAATCGCCACAGAAGTAAAAGTAAGGAACATGCAGAGGAGGAGGCAGTATTTTTTGGATGGAGTTGTTGTCGAAGTCGTAAAACCATACGACAATTCCGAATTTTGTAAAGCCTGCAACAGAATAAGGGTAACGGCGGACGGAAAAATTAAACCGTGTCTAATGAGGAACGATAACCTTGTTGATATTAGAGGGCTGAAAGGCAAAGATTTAATATCTGCAATTAAAAAAGCTGTCCAGCTCAGAGAGCCTTACTACAAGGGGTGATAGCTTGATAGAAATGGAAGTGGACGGAAAGAAAGTGCCCATGAATGATTACGTAAGGAGGGTTTTTGAAAACGTAATAGGAGCTTTGGTTTCAACTTTAAAAGGAGTTGAAGAGGACTGGAAGGAGCTTAAGATAGTGATTAAGAGATGATAAGGGAGGAGCTATCGGAAGTTCCGGAGTACGTCCCCGGAAAGAGCGTCGAGGAAATTAAGAGGGCTTACGGTTTGAAGAGGGTCGTAAAACTTGCATCTAACGAAAATCCTTACGGGGCGAGTCCTAAGGTTTTCGAGGTAGTAAAAAACTTTAGAGATTTCCACGTTTACCCTCCAAAAAATCCTGTGGAGCTAAAGGAGAGGATCTCAGAATACGTGAACTTCCCCGAAGAAATGATCGTCGTTGGAGATGGATTGGACGGCGTTCTGGAAAACGTTTTCAAAATGTTCGTAAGTAAGGGAGATACAGTGGCGATCCCAATCCCAACTTTTCCCTACTACGAGATACTTGCAAAAATATACGGAGCTAGAATAAAATTTTTGAGGAGAAACGAGAATTTCGAAACTATTGAATTCGATGAAAAAGCCAAGCTAACGATAATCTGTTCCCCTAACAACCCGACGGGAAACGTTGAAAATTTCGAGTTCGTTAGGGAAGTGGCTGAGAGTGTGAAGGGTGTTGTTTTCATAGATGAGGCTTATGCTGAATTCACTGAAAAAAGGCTTACGAAGCTTGCAGAGTACGAGAATGTCATAGTTGGAAGAACTTTCTCGAAAGCTTTTGGATTGGCAAACCTCCGGGTTGGTTATGCGATTATGAACGAAAATTTCGCTAAGGAGTACATGAAAGTTTGTCCCCCTTTTCCGATTTCGACTCTTGCGATACTGGCAGCTATTACAGCTTTGGATGATATCGAGTACGTGAAGAGAACTGTGGAAAAGATAGTTACGGAAAGAAACAGACTTGAAAAAGCTCTCGGAAAGTACTTCGAAGTTTATCCAAGCGAGGCTAATTTCGTGTATGTGGAAGCGGAAAATTCGGATAGTGTTTGCTACGAACTTGAGAGGAGAGGCGTAATCGTCAGAAATCTGAAAAACTTTAGAGGGGTTAGGAACGGTATAAGAATATCGGTAGGAAAACCCGAAGAGAACGACTTTTTACTGAAAACTCTGGAGGAGATCTTTTGATAGCAATAACCGGCACTCCGGGAACTGGAAAAAGTACTGTCGCTGAGATTTTAAGAAAAAGGGGGTATGTCGTCCTTAGCGTCAACGAAATTGCTGAAAAATTTGGATGCGTTGAGGGAGAGGAAGATGGCGTGAAAATTATTGATCTGGAGTGTCTCGGAAAAATTGAGGTTAATGCGGATTTCGTTGAAGGACACCTTTCACACCACCTTAATGCTGAGGCGGTTATCGTTCTTCGATGTCGTCCCGACGTTCTTTATAAGAGGCTTGTTGAAAAGGGTTGGGGCGAGGAGAAGATAAGAGAGAACGTGGAGGCAGAGTTAATAGACTATATTCTCGTCGAAGCTCTTGAGAAGCATGAAAACGTTCACGAAATAGACACCACGAATCTAACACCTGAAGAGGTAGCTGACAAAATAGAAGAAATTTTAAAGGGGAAAATATATCCTCCGGGAAATGTTGATTGGATTTCGGAACTTTCTGATAACATCGATAAATATATAAGAAAATTATGATGTGCTTTTTATGATTGATACAACTTGCGAGCAAAACGTTTATATTCCAAGAAGATTTTGCCAATTAACACGATGAGGAGCTCTTGAAGAGCTCCGAGATTAAAAATAAGGTGTGGCATAAAGCTTATAAATCACTAAGTGATAATAACAAATTACCAAAGCCGCGGGTCCGGCAAGTACTCCGACGGGGCGTAAGCCCAGGATGGGGAGTGGGGTTCCCACCCGCGGCATAGTAGGGAAGACGTGCCGCAAGGCACGTCTGAGATGGGCTTGCCAGCAGGGCAAATCCGGCGGGAGAGGGACGTATTCACCGCTTTCTCTCCCCCGCCAATTCTGGTTGATCCTGCCAGAGGCCGCTGCTATCCGGCTGGGACTAAGCCATGCGAGTCATGGGGCGCGGGCTCTTCGGAGTCCGCGCACCGGCGGACGGCTCAGTAACACGTGGACAACCTACCCTCGGGAGGGGGATAACCCCGGGAAACTGGGGCTAAACCCCCATAGGGGATAGGTGCTGGAATGCCCTATCCCCGAAAGTGCACGGTTGCCGTAAGGCGCCGTGCAGCCCGAGGATGGGTCTGCGGCGGATTAGGTAGTTGGCGGGGTAACGGCCCGCCAAGCCGAAGATCCGTACGGGCCATGAGAGTGGGAGCCCGGAGATGGACCCTGAGACAAGGGTCCAGGCCCTACGGGGCGCAGCAGGCGC
>WAQS01000042.1 GCA_015520115.1 Ferroglobus sp. | reverse complement strand
GCGTAGTGATGGCTTACAGAGTTGTGGAAAGCGAGGACGTTTTGCTTCCGGTGATGGTGTGCTACGATGGTTTTGTTCTTTCTCACATGGCTATGCCGGTTGAAATTACCGATGTTAGCGAGTTTATCGAGGACTTCAGCTTACCTTCGGTAATCAATTTTGAAAATCCGACAACTTTCGGCAACATCTTGTCTCCGGATTACTTCATGAAGTTGAGGAGGGAGGTATTCGAAGCTCATTTAAGAGCCCTCAGGGTTATGAAAAAGATCGAAAAAGAGTTTTACGAATTTTCCGGAAGGTACACACCTTTAGTCATCGAAAACTACCGTTTGGAAGATGCTGATGTTGCGATAGTTGCGATGGGAGCGATAGCTTCTGAAGCCAAGGTGGCTGTAGATAGTTTGAGGGAAAAAGGTGTTAGGGTTGGTTTGCTCAGGATCAAGTCTTTCAGACCATTCCCCAAAAAGGAGGTCGTTAAAGTTCTGAAAGATTTGGAGAAAGTCTACGTTTTCGATCGAGCCGTCAGTCCTGGATGTGAAGGACAGCTGTTTTCCGAGTTGAAATCAGCTCTCTTCGATCTCAAATCCCCTCCAGAAGTTTACGGAAAAATAGTCGGTTTGGGCGGAAGAGATGTCACCTACAGAACTTTCGAGAAAGTCCTTCTTGAGAGAATTTCTGACGAATGGATTTTGGAGGTGGTAGTTTGAGAATTTCCGAGTTGCCCGAGGAGGAGTTACTTCTTCCCGGAAACGCAGCCTGTCACGGATGTTCATCGACTCTATGCCTTAGAGTAGTTTTGAAAGCCCTTGGGAAAAGAACAGTCCTCGTAATCCCGGCAAGCTGCTCTTCGGTTTATCAGGGAATGTTTCCGAAGTCTGCAATAGCGGTTCCGGTAATAAACACAGCCTTTGCCTCAGCTGCTGCAACAGCTTCAGGTGTGAAGGCGGCTCTCCTTGAAAGAGGTGTAGATGCTGATGTCGTTGTCTGGGCTGGAGACGGTGGAACTTACGATATAGGATTGCAATCTCTCTCCGGAGCTGCCGAAAGGGGGGAGGATATGATATACATCTGCTACAACAACGAAATGTACTCAAACACCGGCGTTCAGAGGAGTGGGGCTACACCGTACGGAGCTTGGACGAACACAACTTTGAGTGGAAAAAAGGAGCATAGAAAGGATGTTGCCGAAATAATGATTTCTCACGGAGCTTCCTATGTCGCCACAGCTTCAGCTGGCTATTTACTCGACCTCTACAAAAAGGTTAGGAGAGCGAGAAAAATTAGCGGGTTTTGGTACATAGAAATACTCACCCCATGCCCTCCCGGCTGGAAGTTTCCGATGAGCAAGAGCGTTGAAATTGCCAAGCTTGCAGTAGAAACGGGAATGTGGATTCTCTACGAATACGAAGAAGGCAAGATTAAATTGACGGGAGTTAGTAAAGCTATTGCTGAAGGAAAAAGGAGAAGAAAAAGAGTTGAAGAATATTTGTTCTCTCAGGGCAGATTTTCCCACTTCTCGTCAGAAGATGTTTTTGAGATTGAGAGGTGGATCGAGGATAGGTGGAGGAGAATTTTGGGGAGGAATGTTTATGCAGCTCCAGCAGAGTTTTATGTTTGAGTTGATGGAGAAGGATGATTTCGAGGAGGTAATTTTCTTTCAGGATAAGAAGTGCGGTCTAAAATCGATAGTTGCAATTCACGACACAACCCTTGGACCCGCTTTGGGCGGAACGAGAATATGGAACTATAAGAGCGAAGTTGAAGCTCTTAAAGACGTTCTAAATCTCGCAAAGGCTATGACGTTGAAAGCTGCAGCAGCAGGATTAAATTTCGGCGGAGGAAAGGCTGTAATAATCGGAGACCCGAAAAGGGTGAAAAGTGAAGTTTTGCTGAGGAGCTACGGAAGGTTCATCCAATCTCTGGGAGGTAGGTTTATAACAGGAGAAGACGTTGGAACGACTATAGAGGATGTAAGAATAATGAAAGTTGAAACAGACTACGTCACAGGAGTTGAGCTCGATCCGTCTCCTTTCACAGCCTACGGAGTTTTCCACGGAATGAGAGCTTGTTTGGAACACGTTTTCGGAGATGGCTCATTTGAAGGAATTCACGTGGCTGTTCAGGGGGTTGGGAAAGTTGGGAGTGTGCTTGTGAAGCTTTTGTTAGAGAACGGAGCCGAAGTTACATTTACGGACATAAACCCAGAAAAGGTTGAAGAATTCAGAAAGCTTGGAGCCGAGTACGTTGAACCGAACAGAATTTACTCCGTAAAATGCGACATCTTCTCTCCCTGTGCTTTGGGTGGCGTGATAAACGACGAAACGATCCCAAAGCTCAGATGCAAAATTGTAGCCGGAGCTGCCAACAACCAGCTTGAAAATGAAAGGCATGCTGAAGAACTTGCCAAGAGAGAAATTCTGTACGCTCCAGACTTCATAATCAACGCCGGAGGATTAATTACCGTCGCTACGGAATACGTGTGCAGAAGAGAAGGTAGGAGTGTCGACAAAAAAGCACTTCTCAAAGAAATAGAGCAGATTAAAGCAAGGTTGATGGAAATTTTCAAGATTTCGGAGGAACTCCTGGACACTTTTGGCAGACAGATCTCAACTCATAAAGCTGCAAAAATGTGGGCAGCCGAGAGGATTGAAAAACTCAGATATATGAGAAAAGTATTCGTACCGGGAAGTAAATGTCTATAGCTTTCAGACAGAGGGTCGCTATGGTCAAGGTTCTCATAACGTTTCCTCTTGAGGAAAGGTATCTGGAAAGAATAAGGAACATTGAAGGAGTTGAAGTAACAGAAGCAACAGATCCAGAAGATGTTTTGAGAAAAATTGAGGATGTAGATATTCTCTTCAGCAATAAAATAACCTCGGACCAGTTTAAGAGGACAAAAAAGCTCAAATGGATTCATTCTCCCTACGTTGGAGTTGATTCGCTGTTGATAGAAGAAGTCAAAAGGAGCGATGTAATCATTACGTGCTCAAGGGGTATCCACGCCTCTCAGGCTTCGGATCACGTTTTCGCTTTGATACTTGCTTTTGCAAGAAAACTTCCCGAACTGCTTGATGATCAGAGGAGGAAAGTGTGGAAAGTTAGACATCCAATTCCCTTCGAACCTTTAGACGAACTTGCAGGAAAAACGCTGGGAATAATCGGACTCGGAGCGATAGGAAGAGAGGTCGCAAGGAAGGGGAAATGCTTCAAAATGAAGGTTCTTGGAGTCAAGAAAAATCCGTCTAAGGTGAATTACGTTGATGAAGTTTACGGAATACATGAAAAGGACGAGGTGATTAGAAAATCGGATTACCTTGTGCTTTGCGTTCCGCTCACACCCGAAACGAGGAACATGATTGGAGAGCGGGAACTCAAACTTATGAAGAAGACAGCTTATCTAATAAACATCGCAAGAGGCGGAGTAGTGGATGAAAAAGCTCTTATAAAAGCTCTAAAGGAGAAGTGGATAGCCGGTGCTGCTTTAGATGTGGCTGAAGTGGAACCCCTCCCCAGAGATTCGGAGCTTTGGGAACTCGAAAACGTAATAATAACCCCCCACGTAGCTGGATCAACTCCCTATTACTGGGAGAGGGCAACCGACATTTTCATCGAAAATTTGAAGAGGTTTTTAAGGGGTGAGGAACTGATAAACGTCGTCGATAAAGACAGAGGATACTAAAACTCCGCGAACTCTTTCGCCAACTCTTTCAGCTCTGGGAGAACTTTTTCTATAACCTCCCTGCTTGGGATTACAAAAGCGTAAACAACCTTCGTCGATGGCGTAACGGAGAGGTGCTTTATCGAATTAACAGGCAATCTTTTGAGATATGCTAAGAGAACGTCAACGTCTCTCCTTCTTTTGTAGAATATCTGAAACTCTACGCTATCAACCCTTACGATCTCTTTTTTATATTCCACCTCGTCGTCTATTCCTTTTGTAAATCTGTAAACACCCTTTTTCACGGCGTGAACGTCTCCCTTCAGTTTGTATTTGCTCTTCACCACGAGAAATAATCTGTCCCCTCCAAGAATGATTTTCGAGATCGGAAGGTAGACTATGCTGTGCCTTGGAAGGAGGGTTAAAGTCGCTTCAACTTTTTCAATTACCGGATCGTCCACCTTGTATTCCGCTTTAAATCCTATGTATCCTCCGAGCCACGTGTAAAGCTGATCTTTCGGCTTTACGACCTCTTCAAGTGTTGTAACGTAATTCCTCATGAGCAAGAGATTGAGCTTTCTGCCGTGAAAAAATTGAAGTGTTGCAACTCCGGCAAAGATGACGAGAACTGCAAACAGATTAGAGAGGTCGAACATCTTCTCACTTCCTGCGAAAGGTTCCCACTTCAACTATTCTATACTTCATTCCAGTTTTTTCGAGAGCTCTTTCAATTTCCCTAACGATCGCTCCCACGATGAGATATGCAAGCGGAACGCAAGCTTTACAGCCTGGCATGGCTTTCAAAAAATTCACGTAAACAACTATCTCATCTTTTACCACTACACCTTCAACGAGTCCAAGATCGATTATGCTCTCTCCAGTTGTTGGCTCCTTCACATCCTTCAAAAGGTTGAGAATATCTTTAGCTCTCATCTTCGAGCACTTCTCCAATCATCTCCGAGATTTTCTCAAGACCTCCTAAACCTTTCGGTGATTCTTTAAAAAAGGGGATTTTAATTGTCTTTCCCATTTTTTCAGCTTCCTTGGTAAATTCGTTTTCGTTGACGAACTTATTTAGAATGACTCTCGAAAATTCAAGTCCGAAATCTTTTAAAACTATTGCTGCCCTCTTACCTTCGAGAATAGATAGTTCTTCGGGGT
>WAQS01000041.1 GCA_015520115.1 Ferroglobus sp. | reverse complement strand
TATTTATCCCTCCGAACGCTGTTATCGCTGAAGAAATGAAAACGCTGAGCAAATGCATTCTGCTTGCATCTATCCCCAAAGCTTCAGCCACGTCCTCGTTGTCTATCGTCGCTCGAATTCCGAGTCCGATCCACGTCTTCGAAATCAAAAGCCAGAAAACGAAGATGACTAAGAAATTCGATACCGTTACGTAAATCTTTTGCAGACTAACTTCCACTCCGGCTAATTTCACCACTCCGGGGAAAAACGTGGGAAAGGGAAGCCCCCAAGGACCGTAGAGCACCGTTATAAGCCTTTCGAGCATCAAAAGGAGGGCGAGCGTTATGATTATGGAAGTTATGTGCTGCTTTCTTATCGGTAGAAGGGAGAGGTAGTAGAAAGCCGTCATGAAAGATGCAACAAGAAGAACGCTGAAAATTGCAGCAAAAACCAGCGGCAGTTTGAGGTAGGTTAGTGCCGTGTAAGTTAGATACCCTCCGAGCATAAGCAAAGCTCCGTGGGCGAAATTGAAAACGCCGGTGGTTGTGTAGAAAAACGACAGACCAATGGTGGCGACGGCAAATATCGAGCCTATAAAAATTCCATCGAAAAAAATTGAGGGATTCATAATTGATCCTTACTCTATCTTCACCCACGGAGGCATCTTCCAGTCATCTGGATTTCCAACCCCCTCGGGCCAGACGACAACAACCTTTGGCTCACCATCAACGAGCTGCCACTGTCCGATCGGTCCGCCGAGAGGAGATTCAATCTTGTAGGGCGGCCCGAGCCAAGCCATGTGGTCGTGGTTCTTCTTGCTGAATTTTATCTTCCCTCTCAACACCTCAAACTCGTTATTCTCAAGGACTTCCACGAGTTTGTCAGCATCAGTCGTTCCAGCCTTCTCTATAGCTTGGAACAAAACTTGTAAGGACTCATAAACATCGGCTGCTTGATTTATTCCTTCAACTCCGTACTTGCTGATGTACCTCTCCGCCCAAGGCACCACTTCGTCGGTGACTGGATACTTTATGACAACGCTCGCAAAAGCAGTGGTTTCGTATTCACATCTCCCTTCGGTTTTCTCCCAAGCTTCTGGACTCGCTATCGGATTGTTAACTCCAAGGAGTATTGCGTTTATCTTTAAATCCTTCCAAGTCTTCGTGACGAGGTATCCGTTATCGGAGGAGAACACCGGGAAGATGACGTCAGCCCCCCACTCTTCCATTTCCTTCATTTCTGGAAGCTCCGTAACTCCTAATGGTACAAGCCAGCTTTTAACCTCGAAACCTCTTGCCTTTAACCTTTCAGTCTCTATCTTCGTCAGCCCTCTCGCCCAGAGAACGTCTTCCGTCAGAAAGGCTATTTTTTTAACCCCGTACTTAGGAGCTAAGTAGTCCATTATGAAGTTCGTGAGCTGATTGCCAAGGATGGTTGCGTTGGTTGTTGATCGGAATAGGTACTTGTACCTCTCGTAATCTTTCTCAACAAGCTTCGCATAAGCAGGAGTTTGGGCAGTGCTGACGATCAACGGCACCTTGTTGTCCGCTGCTACCTCAGCCACTACCATCGCAACCTCGCTCCTGAAAATTCCAGCCAAAGCAACAACCTTATCCTGGAGAATTGCCCTTTCAGCCACAAGCTTTCCGGTTTCTGGCTTGTCCTCTGTGTCGTAAACGATTATTTTAACAGGTCTTCCCAACAGACCACCTTTCTTGTTAATGTCTTCTTCAGCCATTTTCGCTGCGTTAGCCATCGCATTTCCCGCTCTTGCGGGAGCGCCTGTTAGAGGTGCAAGAACGCCTATTTTTATCGGCTCCTTTTCCTTTTCCTCCGCGCATCCGAAGGTAAACGCTGCCAACAGCACTGCGACAATCATTAAAATGCTGAGAGTTCTCACAACTTCACCTCCCCGAAGACTGTAATTATCTTTCATTAAGTTCTTAAAAAATTTTTGTCAAGTGTAGAACTTCAAAAATTTTGGTTTTACTCACCTCTAAGGTAGTTTAAAAGTTCATCTTTTGACATGCTTTCTATTCCGTAATCTTCAAGCTTTCTACCTTCCTTGAAGAAATCTCTCTGGCATATTA
>WAQS01000040.1 GCA_015520115.1 Ferroglobus sp. | reverse complement strand
TCTTTAAATAATCTCAAGCTCGAAGTTCCTCAGAGTTGCGTATCAGCTAAAAGTTGATAAAAATTAAAAATTATCAATCGAGCTTTATAACTCGCCCCTTCCTGATTATCAAACCGTAGGGATCTATTTCTTCTCTCAAAACTCTCAGCTCTTCCTCAGTAGGAGGTTCGAGCTCCACAACTTCATCAGCAATCTTCGGTTTGAACCCCATGTCATCCACGACTTCTTCTACCGTAAACCCTTTGAGTACGCCAATCAATCTAAGCTCCTTCGTTTTTTCGTCGAAATCGAACATGGCTTTCGAAGTTATCACCCTCCAAGGTCCAGTGTTTCTTGGCAATCCAAGCTCTTCTCTGCTCTTCCCGTCTATTACGTGCCCGGGAGATGTTATGAAGTCGCACCTCTCCACGAACCTTCTCTTCTCGTGGCTCATGACGATTATCGTCTTCCAGCAGTAGCTCGCCACTTCGTTACCTCCTCCGCTTCCCGGAAACCTCTTCTTCGGCTTTTCGTAATCTTCGCCAATCATTGTGGAGTTTATGTTGCCGTACCTATCTATTTGGGCTGCTCCAAGCATTCCGTAATCTATGTATCCAGCCTGAGCGTAGCTGAAGGCTAAAGCCATGCTGCACCACTGCAAGCTTCTATAAGTGTTCTGAGGACCACCCATCGTACCTCTCAAAAAAGGCAGTCTGCTTTGTGGCCCGACAGCTCCGAATTCGAATATCTGAGTTATGTTCGGAGTGTAAAGCTTTTCCGCCAGCAACGCCACGACTTGGGGCATTCCCCAGCCGACGAAAACGGTTTTGTTATCTTCAAGTAGCCTTGCAGCCTGACAGATCATAAATTCCGTGTCGGTAAACTCCTTCATCTGAACCCCTCCAAAATTTCAGCCTTCCTAACAAGCTCCTTCAACTTTTTCATTCCCACTCTCTTTTCCAAAAATTCTTCATGCGAATCAACGCTGTAAACGTATTCTTCCAGATACTTCTGCATCTCCTCTTCTGTTTTTATCGAGGAAACTTTCATGTAGTGCTCAGCATCCATCTCGTAATAGCCTTGTGTCCCTCCCGGATAAGCTCCGAATGGGGCGTGAACAACAGCATCGACCAAGTAGTAAGGGATTATCGTCATGTTTGGCTCTTTCCTAAACTCTATCGTCTCGACAATTCTCTCAGCGGAGATTATCACTCTCTTCGAAGCCATTGCCGTTTCAAGCGTCGCCACAGTAGGCCCGTAAACTCTCGCATTTCCGTAGATATCCGCTTCCTGCACGTGAATTAATGCGACATCCGGATTTAAAGCCGGAAGCAAAGCTACTGGCTTGTTCGTGAAAGGATCCCTTATAGCCAAAGCCCCGGATTTCTTGAAGGTATCAGTGCCGAGCAAATCTCTTGCTGGGATGAAGGGAATTCCCATCGCCCCAGCTAAAAGTCTGTAGGTTATGCTACCGTTACTCCAGTCGTATACTTTCACCTCTCCGCTTTCAACTTTTCTGGCTATGTACTCCCCAAAACCAAGGAAGCCGACATCTATCTTCTCTACGCAACCCCCTCCGGCAAGCAGAGCGCTTTCAAGTAAGGTGAACTTCGCGCAGATCCAAAGTTTCTTTTTCCTCTGCCTGATTACCTCCCTTATCAGGCTTTGCGGCCCTCTCGTGAGACTTGAGAAGTCATAAGCCAGATAATCTCCGTCTTTAACGAACTTTTTTATCGCCTCCTTTTCGTCCATGAGTTTGTCCTTCCAGTCCCTTGTCTTTTTGTCCCTGACAAACTCTCTAAAATCGTCAGGATCGATAAAGTGAAATTCAGCCTCTCCTTTGCTAAGGATCTCTATTTGCATTCAATCACCTCAGATGAAACTCTTTCGGAGAATTATTTAACGATTTTGAGATTGAAAAAGAAAGTAAAGATTCATCTGACTATCAGACGGTAAGAAACGTAGAGAGCAAAATGGGATCGATACCGCTGCCCTTGATGTAGCTTAGCGAGAGGATGAGAAAGGTTGTCGCTCCTTCTATTAGCTTTGCGAGCTTCTCAAGAGCAGAATCAGAATTATCGCTAAAACTCCCACTCGATTCAACAGTCTTTCTTGCTATATATTTCTTTTGAACAAAGTTCTTTTAGCTCTTAACCAAATGTCTTTGTGGACACTCTGACTAAAGAGTATTTAAAAGCGAAGTTTCTTGAGTACTACTCGAAGAACGATGTTGAAGAGCCACGATTACTTTGGGAGAGAGAGTGGGCGTTTGTGGAGGTTGAATCCTTACCGGACTTTATAATGAGAAGGCACATAGCTTTCGACAGTTACATCGAGCTAAAAGGCTTCATTTTGAAAAACGTCCCTCTTCACATCTACTATTCTTCAGCCTACTACGAAAAGCCAGATGCGGAGAATATGGAGGCTAAAGGTTGGAAAAAGGCTGATCTGATTTTCGACATTGATGCAGATCATCTGCCAAACGGAAGTTTGAAAGAAGCTAAAAGGCAGATAAAAATGCTCTACGACGTTCTTGAAGAGGATTTTGGATGCAAGGATATGGAAATCGTTTTTTCGGGAAGTAGAGGTTATCATTTGCACGTTCACGATGAGGATTTTTTGGAGTTGTCCTCCGCTGAGAGGAGGGAAATCGTGGATTATCTTTCTTTGACCGATTTCAAATTTTCGAGGAAGTTGCCAGAGTCAAGACAAAGCTACAGAATAGCTGAAATAATGGCTAACGAGATCGATAAAGCTTTAAAAGAAGGAAAAATCAGGGAACTTTTTCCGAATATATCTGAGAGAAGGGAAAAAATGCTTTTGGCAGCCGCTGAAGAGGTTGTTGAGAGTGTGAAGAGTCTTAACTTCGATTACTTTCCAAAAACTCTTGAGAAAGGGCTTACGAGACTTTTCAATAAAGCGGCTGAAAGTGTGAGAATTCACGTTGACCCTCCTGTTACAGCTGACGTGAAAAGGCTTATAAGATTGCCCGGTTCTCTCCACGGAAAAACAGGATTAAAAGTTTGCAAAGTTAGCAGGGATGAAATCGATGAGTTCAAACCGACGAGAGATGCGGTAGTTTTCGAAGACGATTTTGTTAAGATAAGGGTTAAAAGTAATGTGAAGCTCAGGTTAAAAGAGGAGGAGTTCAGGTTAAAAAAGGGTAAAGCTAAGGTTCCGGAATTCGTTGCGATATACTTAATATGTAGGGGAGTAGCAATATACGGTTGGTAGTATGGACATCGACGAATTAATGATACTGGCGGAGAAAAGCAGAATTTCGATAGAAAAGATAGACGAGGACTTCTACGAAAAATTAAAAGCGAGAATTGCTGAATTGGAAGAAATGAAAGGTAAAGCTTCCGAAGATGAAATTTTGAGGATAGAAGACGAAATCAGGACGTTGAGAAAAATCCAAAAAAAGATTTTCGAAGCAAGGACGGGTAAAATCATTAGGTTGGCTTGGGCTGAGGTTTGCAACACGGAGAGCGGTGTGGAGGGGAGGGAAAACCTGATTCAGGTGGAGAGGGATTTCCTTGAGAAGTTGAAAGAGTTGATTTTAAAGTTCAAAGAACTCCTTCTTGAAAGGAGGGTTGAAGAGGAAAAAATAGAGGAGAAAGATTACGTTCTTTTGAGAATAAAGCAGGACATACCAGAATTCCAAGGAGTTGACGGAAAAACATATAAATTGAGAAGGGAGGATGTTGTATTAGTCCCCAAACTCAACGCTAACAGCCTCATAAAGAGTGGAATAGCCGAAAAAATCGAGGTGAAAAGATGAAGTACCCAAAGAAGGTTAGGACTTACTGCAAATACTGTAACAAGCACACGATTCACGAAATAGAGAAGGTGGGCAAGGGTAAGCAGAGCGCTTTAAGATGGATTAACAGACAGAAGAAGAGGAGGGGAAAGGTAGGTAACCTTGGAAAGTTCAGCAAAGTTCCCGGGGGAGACAAGCCTACGAAAAGAGTTAACATTAGGTGGAGATGCACCGAATGCGGAAAAGCTCACCACCGCCCCACCTGGAGAGTGAAAAGATTCGAACTGGTGGGGTGATTAAATGGAGACGAGGAGTAAATTTTTGAGGGTGAAGTGTCCGGATTGCGAGAACGAGCAGGTGATTTTCGATCGGCCATCTACAGTTGTTAAATGTCTCATCTGCGGGAGAACTTTAGCCGAGCCAACTGGAGGGAAAGGTAAAATTAAAGCCGAAGTTCTGGAGGTTCTCGGATAAACTCTTTAATTTTAAAAATTAATTCTCTCAAGAGGGAAATATCTCCGCTCGTTGAAAAAAGAATTGAGGAGTTTTTAGAAGTTCAAAAAAGCGATTCTAAAAGATGGTTTTCCGAGCTTTGCTTTTGTATTCTCACAGCCAACAGCTCAGCGGAACTCGGAATTAGAATTCAGAAAGAGCTCGGAGAAAAGGGTTTTCTGACCATGAGCTTAGAAGAGTTGAGAGAAAAGTTGAGAAGTTTCGGTCACAGATTTTACTCAAAGAGAGCAGAATACATAGTCGAAGCGAGGAGATATGCGGAATCGTTAAAGAAAATAGTAACGGATCTGGGAGAGTTCTCGGCAAGGGAGTGGCTCGTGAAGAATGTGAAGGGGATAGGCTACAAAGAGGCGAGTCACTTTCTGAGGAACGTTGGGTACTTCAATTTGGCTATTCTCGACAGGCACATCTTGAGTGTTCTTAGCGAGCACGGAATTATTGAAAAACCGAAGACTTTAACGAGGAGGAGGTATTTGGAGATAGAGGGAAAGATGAGGGATCTGGCTGAAAAAGTCGATTTATCTCTTGGCGAACTCGATCTCTATCTCTGGTACATGAAGACTGGAAAAGTTTTGAAATGAAATCGTAAAATCGCTGAGATCTGCAAAGGGTTGGAAATGAAGCTAAAAGCTGGAAGGAAAACCTTCCCAACAAGGAACAGCAAAATATTTAATTCAAATTCTCTTCCGAAAAACCATGAAGCTTTTACTCATTCACGCTGACAAAATGAAGTACGAGGTTAAGAAAAAGACCAAGGTTGCTGAAGATTTTGATGGCAAAGGCTATGAGATGAATGAAGTCCTCGTCGCTTTCGTCTCGGTAGAAAAGGGGGATAATGAGGAAGTTGCGGAGAAAGCTGTCGAAGAAATTCTTGACGTGGCTAAAAAAGTTAAAGCTGAGAGAATAATGCTTTACCCTTACGCTCACCTCTCCTCCAATCTTTCTGATCCCGAAACTGCGGTAAGGCTACTGAAATACATGGAAAATCTGATTAAAGAGGAGTACGAAGTGCACAGGGCACCTTTCGGATACTACAAATCCTTCGAAATATCTTGTAAAGGTCATCCCTTGAGTGAGCTTTCAAGAGAGATCAGAGGAGAGGAGGAAGAGGTAACCAAAGCTTTGAAAGACGAAGAAAAGGCTGTGAGCTATTGGTATATTTTAACCGAAGATAAAAAACTCGTTGAAGTCGACAAGTTCGATTTCACCAACTACGAGAACCTGAGAAAATTCGTGAAGTACGAAATGGAAAAAAGAAGGGCTGTGGATAAAATCCCACCCCACGTGGAGTTGATGAAGAGACTCGAACTGGCAGACTACGAGGAGGCAAGCGACAGCGGGCATCTGAAGTACTATCCTAAGGGCAGGTTGATTAAAAGCCTGATAGAGTCCTTCGTGACTGAGAAGTGCATAGAATTCGGGGCTATGGAAGTCGAAACTCCGATAATGTACGACAGAGCCCATCCGACTTTGAGGAAGTACTTGGAAAGGTTCCCGGCGAGACAATACATTATAAAGGGCGACAAGAGAGATTTCTTTTTGAGGTTTGCAGCGTGCTTCGGACAGTTTTTAATTGCCGCTAACGGAGTCATACCCTACAGAGCGTTGCCGCTGAGAATGTACGAGCTTACGAGGT
Organism: Ferroglobus sp.; assembly: GCA_015520115.1. Taxonomy (GTDB): domain Archaea; phylum Halobacteriota; class Archaeoglobi; order Archaeoglobales; family Archaeoglobaceae; genus Ferroglobus. The sequence continues at coordinate 2,583 of WAQS01000040.1, read as the reverse complement.
ACTCCTTCAGAAAAGAGCAGAGGGGAGAGTTAGTTGGATTAAGGAGGCTGAGGGCTTTTACAATGCCGGACATGCATACGATAGTGAAGGACATGGAAGAGGCTAAAAGAGAGTTTTTCGAACAGTATAAACTTTCCGTTGAGGTTCTCAAAGAACTGGGGATATATCCAGAAGACTACGAGGTCGCTATAAGAGTAACTAAGGACTTCTTTGAGGAGAATAAAGATTTCATTTACTCCCTCGTGGACATCCTGAAGAAGCCGATACTCATCGAGATGTGGGATAGGAGGTTCTTCTACTTCGTTTTGAAGTTTGAGTTCAACTTCGTTGATGCCTTAGACAAAGCTTCAGCCTTAAGCACTGTGCAGATCGATGTTGAGAACGCTGAAAGGTACGGAATCCACTACTATGACGAAAAAGGAGAGAAAAAGACTCCGCTAATTCTCCACTGCTCAGCAAGCGGTGCTGTTGAGAGAGTTATGTACGCTTTGCTTGAGAAGGCACACATGGAGATTGAGAAAGGAAAGTTGCCGATGCTTCCCGTCTGGCTTTCCCCTACACAGGTTCGAGTCATTCCAGTTTCCGAAAGACATCTGGATAAAGCTTTGGAAATTGCTGAAGTTTTGAAGAGGAACAGGGTAAGGGTGGACGTGGACGATAGGGAAGAGACCGTTTCGAAGAAGATAAGAGACGCATCTACCGAGTGGATTCCTTATATAGCCGTGATAGGGGATAAAGAGCTCGAAAGCGGAAAGCTCACGGTTACTGTGAGAAGTGAGTCGACGCTGAAAGAGCAGAAGAGGGTTGAGATGAGCGTAGAAGAGCTCGTGGAGAGAATAAGGAAGGAGTGTGAAGGAAAACCCTTCAAACCTCTGCCACTTCCGATGCTCCTCTCAAAGAGACCTTCGTTCAGGTGAGGGAAAATGAAGAAAACGTACCTTCCCATACTGCTTGGAGCGTTGGCTGGAGTCTTATCTTACCTCGTAACCCAAGACCTCAGGACGAGGGACGCGATAGGAATAGTTATCCTCATGCTATTCGTCTACCTTCACAAAATCATACTCCCCAAGTTTGGGGAGAAGATAGAAACCAAAGACTGGGTGGCAATATTCTTCCTATCCCTCTGCAGCTGGTACGTCAGCTGGACGCTTTTACTTAACATGTAACGGAAAAGTTTTATTGTATTACTCCGTAAGTTGAGCATGAACTTAAACTCGAAAAGTCTGGTAGCGTTCGCGATAATTTTCGTTATCGGTTTCGCTGTCGGTTTCGTTTTCAAGCCAGAGAGCGATGGGAAGGAAAGTTCTGAAAAGTACCCTTCAATGGACGAGATCAACAAAAGCGTACTCGATTTTATAAACAAAAAGCTCTTAAAACCCGGAATTGAGGCTGAAATCGTTAACGTGAGTGAGAAGAATAGCTTTTACGTCTTCGAACTTAAATTCTCGAAAGATGGTAATACCATAGGATACGACTCCGTTTACGTAACAAAAGATGGAAAGTATCTTTTTATCGGGAAGTTCGATTTGAGTCAGAGCGTTGAAGATGAAAAAGCTGAAACGTCAATAGATATCGAAAACGAACCTTGGATTGGAGATCAAAATGCGAAGATTACGATAGTTGTGTTTTCCGGCTATGAATGTCCGTTTTGTGCAAAGTTCGCTTTGGAAACGCTTCCGAAAATTCTGCAAAATTTCAGCGTCAAAGTTGTTTTCAAGGACTTTCCGATCCGCGAAGAAGTTAAGGCTCATGAAGCGGCTAATTGTGCTGGAGAGCAAGGAAAGTACTGGGAGTATCACGATATTCTCTTCGAGAAGCAGGATGAGTGGAGAAAGAACGAGAGCAAGTTTATAGAGTACGCTAAGGAGCTTGGATTGAACCTGAGCGAATTCGAAGCCTGTCTGGATTCGGGGAAGTATAGGGAGGAGGTTCTGGAAGACAAGGAGGAGGGAATAAGGCTTGGAGTTAGAGGCACGCCGACGTTTTTCATAAACGGAAAGATGATCGTTGGAGCGAAGCCCTACGAAGAGTTCGAGAAAATCTTGAAAGAAATGACTCAAAAATAACCCTTATATTTCGCACTCCTTAGCATACCCCGAATGAGTTACAGAATAGCTGTTGTCGACAGGGATAGATGCCAGCCGAAGAAGTGCAGTCACGAGTGTCTGAAGTACTGTCCGAAGGTTAGGACGGGAGACGAAACGATAAAAATAGAAGAGAAAGCTGTAATAAGCGAAGAACTTTGCGTTGGATGCGGAATCTGCGTTAAAAAATGCCCTTTCAAAGCCATAGCCATAGTCGGGTTGCCGAGGGAGCTTGAAGGAAAGGAAGTTCACAGGTACGGGAAAAACGGTTTCGTTTTGTATAACCTGCCGATTCCGAGGAAAGGCTACGTAGTCGGGATTCTTGGAGCTAACGGGACTGGAAAAAGTACTGCATTAAGAATTTTATCTGGACAGCTAAAACCGAATTTGGGGAAAGAAGAAGCTGAGTGGGACGAAATTCTTGAGAGGTTTTCCGGAACGGAGCTCTTCAACTACTTAAAAGAGCTTGCCGACGGAAATATTAGAGTTAGCGTTAAGC
>WAQS01000039.1 GCA_015520115.1 Ferroglobus sp. | reverse complement strand
TGTTTGTAGTAAATAGCATGCCTCGTTCTGTCGACATCGAAAGTTATCTCATCAACCCTTGGCAGGGGATGCATGATTATCAGATCTTCCTTGGCATTTTCCAGAATTTTGGATGTTATCACGTAACTTCCTGCAACCTTCCTATATTCTTCCTCATCTGGAAATCTTTCCTTCTGGATTCTTGTAACGTAGATTGCGTCCACTTCGGAAATAATGTCCTCAAGGGCAACCCTTTCTCCACCAACTTCCTCAACAAGCTCTTCAGGAAGCATGAGCGTATCTGGACATACGTAGTAGATTTTCGCATTGTAAAGCTTCAAAGCTTTAACGAGAGAATGCACTGTCCTTGAATACTTTAGATCTCCTACAAGAGCAATTTTCACACCCTCAAGCCTTGCCTCCTTTCTGAGGGTGAAAAGATCCAGCAGAGTCTGAGTGGGATGCTGTCCGGCTCCATCTCCAGCATTTATAACCGGAACACTGCTGTTTTCGGCAGCAAATTTTGCAGCTCCCTCTAAACTGTGCCTTATAACTATAACATCCGCATAGCCGCTAATCACCCTTATTGTGTCCGCCAAATTTTCCCCTTTAGCTATGCTACTTGCCTCTTGGGAGGTTAAGTTCACCACATCTCCTCCAAGCCTCTTCATGGCAACTTCGAAGCTCATTCTTGTTCTCGTAGAAGGCTCGAAGAATAAATTCGCGAGGATCTTACCTCGCATAATTTCCATCCTTTTTTTACCCTCTGCGACGGGGATAAGATACTCCGCAAGATTCAGAATTCGTTCAATATCGGATTTTGACAAGTCTTCGATCGAAATTAGATGCTTCATCAAAAGTAATTTTATTTCGGAATTAAAAACAGTTGCGACACAAGTTGATCGCTTTAAGCATTCAAGCACTAATAAAGAAATTGTAATAAATACCGTCAAATTTTGAAGATTTTTTATTGTCCAACGCAAAATTTTTAAAGATATTTCCGATTTTGCGTTTATGAAGGCTCCGGTTAGGGTAACAATAGCCCTCGATAAAGCTACGGTGGAAATTCTGAAAAGTTTAAGGAGCGATCTCGATCAGTCCCAAAGCGAGATAATCAGAAACGCTTTGAAATTCTATTACTCTCTTCAAAATTACGATCCAGAAAAGATCAAGATTTACGTTGAGATGTTAAGCGAAGGGGAACATGTTATCCTCGATATCGATCATTGGATAGCTTTTTTGAAATTCATCGAATCGCATCCGAGGAAAGAGGAGTTCTGGGAGTTTCACAGGGAAGTGGCAAGGAGTCATGCTGATCAGTTCAAAGGTATGAGTCCCGAGGAAATTCTGAGGAGACTTGAAGCCTGCAACTTCTTCAGGTTGAATAAGATTTCCGAAAAGGAGTACACCCTAATATTCGGAAATGAAGAGACGAAATTCTTTGTGAAAACTTTTTTGGAGGAAATCTTCGGAGAAATTAACGTAAGGGTGAAGATTAGAGAAGATCTTGCGAAGCTCAGAATATCCATCGAATGAAAAACATTTATAGTATTCAGACGACCAAAACTTCCGATGAGATCCCAGAGTTTGCTGTATCTCTCCCTCGCAATAGTCTTCCTCTTCTACATACTTCCGTTGCTATTTGCGTTTTTCAAGCTCGATTTAGGCAAGATCTTCGTCGAGATGGATGTAATTACGAGGGCGATATTCCTAAGCGTGACAACAGCGACTTTCTCCACATTAATTTCGCTTTTCATCGGTGTTCCCTCTGCGTATATCTTATCGAGAAGGGATTTTCCCGGAAAAAGTGTTGTCGAAACTTTTTTGGATGTCCCGGTAGTAATACCTCCAGTAGCCCTTGGTACGCTTTTTCTTGTACTTTTCTCCGAAACTCAAGTTTTTAGCGGAATTCTTTTCACGCCTTACGCAATTATCGTTGCTCAGCTTGCTGTTGTGACAGCCATAATTTTAAGGTTGATGAAAACTGTGTTCGATCAGATTGACGTTTCCTACGACTACGTTGCAAGATCCCTCGGCTACACGCCTACTGAGGTTTTCCTTAAGGTGGATCTGCCGATGGCGAAAAACGGGATAATCTCCTCGGCAATTCTCGCATGGACGAGAGCTGCTGGAGAGTTTGGGGCAACAATCGTTCTTGCCGGAGCATCTAAGAACGTTGAAACTTTACCGATATCCATATACCTCAAACTTTCAGTGGCGGATATTAGCGGAGCTTTGATTTCGGTGTTCATCCTCGTTGGGATAGGTATAGCTGCAATAGCTGCGATAAAGAGGTTGGGTTGAAAATGCTGAAACTTGAAAAAATCTCGGCGAGAAAGGGGAAGTTCGAGATAAGGGATGTATCCTTTCAGTTAGATGAAGGGGAAGTTATCGCCATTATAGGACCTTCTGGAAGCGGAAAAACCACACTGATAGAAACGATAGTCGGTGTGATCCCTCCGACATCTGGGAGGATCTTCCTTAAAGAAAGAGACATCACAAATCTCCCTCCTGAGAAAAGGAGAATCGCCTATGTTCCCCAAAATCTCTGCGTATATCCTTTCATGACGGTGGAGGAGAACATAAGGTTCGGGGGAAAAGGAATGAGTGACTACGATGTGAAAAGAATAGCCAGAATGCTGAGGATCGAGCACCTTCTTGGTAGAAAAGCCAAGTTTTTGAGCGGAGGAGAGCAGCAGAGGGTTGCTATAGCGAGAGCTTTAGCTTCCAATCCGGAGGTTATTGCATTGGACGAAGCGTTCAGAGGACTGGATATTTCGACAAAAGAAGAGATACTTTCGGAGTTTAAAGAAGTCCAGCATGCGGAGGGCTTTTCTGCTGTGCTGGTTACCCACGACTTCGAAGAGGCTTATGCTCTTGCTGATAAGGTTTGCGTTATGAATCATGGGAAAATACTTCAAATTGGCAGCAAGGAAGAGGTTTTCTTCAATCCAGGGAACGAGTTTGTTGCCGAGTTCCTTGGCTATTCGAATTCTTTCGAGGGATATGCAAATGGGGATGCAATAGAAACTGAAATAGGAGTAATTAAAACTTTTAACGAGCACTCTGGCAAAGTGAAGCTTTTTGTTCATCCAAGGGATGTTATGGTGATAAGAGAGGGCAAGCCTTTGAGGAAAGGTATAGCTGAAAATATTTTTGAAGGAACGATCAAGGAGATTGTTGACAAACCGAACAGCTCCCTGATTATTTTCGACGTCAACGGAGCGATTATAAAAGCTGAACTTCCCAATTACGTTGTGGAAAGGTTGGGTTTGAGAGAGAAGATGAAGAAAAAAGAGACCGTTAAAATCTCCCTAAAGACGGGCAGGATAATAGTATTGCGGAGGTAGTTACGAGTTCTTCCAATTATTTCCGCCAACCTTTGCGTTGGGGGCAAGCTCTCTTAGCTTTTTCTCGCTCGTGATGAATCCGTATTTTTCGTAAATATATCTTCTTTCGTAAACGAATTCCAAAAAATCCCCGGCTTTTTCAACGTCTTCAGCGAATCTCATAATCCCGATTTCCACGCAAGCAACCCTCGGAATCTCTTCTGGATGTGGGTAAATTACCTTCAGATCGGGTGAAAAAACTTCGGCAACGTTCCAGCCTATTATCGCATCAACAGCACCGGTTTTCAGGAGGGTTAGGAGGTCTGAAAAGCTTTTCGTCGTAGCGACAATGTTCTTTTTGACATCCAAACCGTTGTATTCGAACATTTCAACAGCGTAAAGTCCTATCGCCACACTTTTCGGATTCGCTATTGCAAGTCTTATGTCGTCTTTTACGAGATCTCCCAAGTGTTTTATGTTCTTGGGATTGTCCTTTCTTACGACGATCACCGGAATTATGTACGCAAGCTTTCTAACGCTTTCTTCGTAAATTGCACCTTTTTCAATCGCTAAGTCCATAAACTCGCTTGAGCCGGGAATGTAAATGTCGCCCTTCTTGCTTATAATCGCCTGACTTAGGATGTTGCCCGAACCTCCGTAAACGGCTTTCACATCTCCGTTATACTCCGATATTATTTCTTCAAGCGGTGGAATGTTCACGGATCCAGCATAAACGATTAACGCGTTCGTTCTCAACGTAATAGCTGATACTCCGACGATGGATATTCCGGCTGCAGCTACCGTGAGTAGAAAGTCTCTTCTCTTCATGGTTGCTCCTCAAACAATTTTTCGAGCTCTTTGGCGGCTGAATCGTATACTTTTGAATGTTTTTTAACCCTTTCCGTGAACTCGAAAATCCACTCCTTCATTCTCTCGAAAAACTCCTGATCGTCTGTCAAAGCCAAGAATTCAAGCTCAACGCTGACGTGGTCTGGAGGCTCGCTTAGGTGGGTGTATTCCAATCCCCTACTTTCGTAAATTTCCCTAACCTCGACCGAAGCTTCGCCGTAAACGAGTCCTTCTCTGTAAAACGACTCGTAGGGAGGGCATTCGAGAGTGGGATATGAGCTTACGAAAAGTCTCGTGTATTCCGTTTGAAGTTCTTCGAGATTAATCCTTGTTAACTTTTCAACAACGTGAGCATATTCAGGAATTTCCTTTGCAAGCTTTTTCATTTCGTTAATCGTTTCTTCGGTTGGAAAAGAAAAAATAAGGGAAAAGAGTTTGAAGATCTTTTGCCTTTTCATCCTACGCAGCCTCTGCCCCCTCTTTTACTGGCAGCGCTTTTAATAGGAACAGAAGGACGAAGGAAATTAATGCAAAGACGCCGATCGTTATCGTTATCTCTACTGGAGAGGGAACGTAGTTCCAGTAGTCCACGAAAATTGGCTCTGGGTTCATTAGACTTCCTCTTACTTCACCTACTGCAATCGGATACGACCATTCGAAACTTTCGTAGCCGAGAATTACGGCGATCCTCGTTGGGATTAGGTTGTATGCCGGGGGCATAAGCAAGTATCTGTGAGCCAAGATTCCGAGATTTATTATCACGCTTCCGGAGACCAATCCAGAAACTGAAGAGTACCTCGTTGCCAGAATGATTATACCAAGTATCAGCAGGATTATTTCCGCCGCATGGATAGCCAGGTAATCTCTGAAGACGAGTATCAGCGCATCGTGCTCTCTTCCAGCTTCCCACCACCACCTCACGAGGAAATCGTTGTAGTACATGAAAAGCAACCCGGCTGCTGATGCCGCAGATACTTTAGCGAGTAACCTGTAGGTTTGGGCGAGTTCCTCTTTGAATCCGTAAACTATCAGCGAAGCCAAAATCACCACAGCCGGACCAGCAGTTAAAGCAGCTGCTATGAACGTTGGAGCGAGCAATCCTCCGTACCACCAAGGTCTTGAAAGCTGAGTGGCTAAAACCCAAGCTGTGACTGTGTGAATGAGTATCGCAAAGGGCAATGCAATTGGTGCGAGTATTTTCGCTTGCCTTTCTGAAGCTTCTCTCAGCCTTGCAAGTTCGTCAGCCTTTATGTCTCTTTTCATTATCGTTTTTCCGAAGATCGTTATTCCCCTCTCAGCTATTCTCGGTCTTAGCTGGACGTAAGTGTAAATAGCTGAAAGAACTGCATATGTTGAAAGAACCAAAAAGTCCCACGGTAGCAGCGATTTTGGATTTGGGTAGAGTAGTATGTTGAATACCCTTTCGGGTCTACCCAAGTCGGGTAGAACCATCAGCATTGCAGCAACAGCAAATATAAATGCTGTTAGTGAAGCCACCGGAGCAATTGGTTTCAGCTGCTTAGCTCCGAAGATGTAGATTGCCGAAGAAACAACGAGACCACCAGCTGCTGTACCGACGTAGAAAGCCCACATCGCAATGTAAAGTCCCCAGCTAAACGGATTTCTCATGTTCGTGACTATAAGTCCCTTCTGAATCTGATAGATCCATGCGATGAAGCCAATTATTGCAAGTATTCCGAGTATGAGCATCGCGAGATTATATTTCCTCATCAAAACTCACCCCTTAACATCCTCCCTATAATCAACCTCCCCTCTCTTCGTTTTTCTGGCTGGAGGAATGTAAAAAACTTTAGGCTCAGTTCCAAGCTCTTCGAGCAATCTGAAAACGGATCTGTCCCTCAAGATCTTAGAAATCTCGCTGTTCGGGTCGTCTAAATCTCCGAAAACTCTTGCATTTCCCGGACATCCTCTAACGCATGCGGGGGCTATGCCTTTGTCAACGAACTGAACGCAGAACGTGCACTTCTCCACAACACCCCTCGGTCTCGTTTTAGTGTACACGAGCCTTCCATCTTTAGTCCTGTGATCGAAGGGATACCCGTGTTTGTAATCTTTGACCGCATACCAGTTCTCCTCAAACCCAGCTCTTTCGAAAGCTTGCTTAAAGTTCTCATCGGCATCCTGCCAATTGAACTGTCTCACTCCGTAAGGGCATGCCGTGATGCAGTATCTGCAACCTATGCACCTTTCAAAGTCTACTAAAACCAAGCCGTCT
>WAQS01000038.1 GCA_015520115.1 Ferroglobus sp. | reverse complement strand
TCTCCGACGACGAGAACGTTTAACTTGTGCTCTATGCAAAGCCAGAAGTAGGCCATTTGCTCAGCAGAATAAGTTCCGAGTCTGATAAGATCGAGGGGGATCAAAGGTTTTTCCGTAAACTTTCTTATCGAAAACGACGAGCCTCTTGTTGTTATCTCTGTTCCATAAGTGGCTTGCAACCTGCTTCCGTCCGGCAAAGTTGCATCTATCATCGGATTCCCATGGCTTAAGTGCTTTCCAGAAATCTGGGCTAAGAACTGGACGTATTTGTCAAGTTCCGCTTCGGTAAAAACGAGATCCGTAGGGATATGTCCGTATTTTCTGTGAAAAACGTAAACCGGGATGTTGTAACCATCGCAACTTATATCCTCTATATACTTGTCGTTCAGCAGAGGATAGATAGGTCCGAATCCAAGAAAATCTCGAAAGAGGTAGTAGTTGTACTTCGCAAATAAAATTTCGTCTATTTCGTAGGGAAGAATTTCAAGAATTTCTTTAAATGCGTTTTCCAGAATCTCAGCCTTCTCTTCCACGCTTATTTTCAAATCCCTCAAGATGAGCACATCGTATAGGTGAGAGTATATCTCCTCAAGAAGTTCGTACTCCTCAGCGGTCAAGTTTGGCTCAAAAATTTTATATCTTACGTTCCCATCGCTTTCGACAATTTGAACGTAAACAAAGGGTTTGAATATCCAGTAATCCTCAAGGAGGACTTCGTCCTCTTCCTCTTCTACCTCAACAAGATTCTCCCAGCTCTTGGGTATGAACTTTTCGAGCAAGGAATAATACCGCCCGGTAAACTTCATCAAGATATCTTTACTGGTTTGAAAGAATATAAATGCTTTCTTTCAAAAAAATAAGTTGGTTTAGATTTCTTCAAATCTTTCCTTAAGTTTTTCCATGACCTTCGGTAAAGTTGTGTACTCCATCTCCTCTCTTGGCAATCTATGCGGCTCGAAGGGTCCGTGTCTCCTCATGTATTCAGCTACTTCCATAGCCTTCTGCCTCGTGTAATCGAAAGCCGGATCGTCGAACATGTCTACTGGCCCTATCAGCTTTCCGTTAGACAGCTGGAAACCTGCAGCTACAACTCTCGGAGGTCCGTCAAATCTCGTACATTTCGCATATCTGAACGGGACGGGCATTATTGGCCCGTTGTGGCTTCCTCTCATCCATCCGCTCACCAAATGCGGGAATGCAAAAGCCTCAAGAACCTCTCCAACTGCCGGTAATCCGCTCTGAGCTCTGACCAAAGCCACTGGATCGTCCTTTCCGACGTATTCCCCAGCTATCTGATACAGTTTTTCCGTGCTTATCACAGCCACGGGCTCATCCTCCGGAAGTTTTCCACCGGGCTTCGGAAAGACCCTCTTTATGACGAATCTGCTCTTGGCTCCTATTAAAGCTAAGATGTCGTACATTTCTTCGGGGGTTTTCATGAAAACCCTTTTGTGCTCCATTATGTCCCAGATTTCGAAGACGAATCCCTGATGCATGCTTGGATCGATTACCAAGCCAGCGGTGTTGAAGGGATCTGCGAAAATCCTGAATATCGGTAGATTGAAAGCTCCCGGCTCGGTTTTGTCCATCATGAAAGCTATGATTGGCTCGGCTTTTCTCTCGGTGAACTCCATCTCCGCAACTCCCGGACCCATTCCCCTCACGTTTCCGCTGAAAGCATCGGCAAGAAGGTCCTGTCCAGCTCCGTAAAGCTTTAGTTCCTTGGCTTTTTCAGCCGCTTTTTCAAACGTCTCCCATGCGAGTCTGTGAATCTCTTCGCTATCCACGCCTTTTGTGTGGGTCATCAGAAGCTCCAGATCGTCCCCAGCCTTGAAAACTCTAAAGTCTATTATCAGTCCGCTCTCCTTAGCCTCGGAAAGGTTGCTTTCCGCAACTTTAATAAGCTCGTCAGCAACAGTCGTGTGTCCGGCTACGCTGCCAACATCTGCCTTTATCAGACTGACGGTTATTTTACTCATGTATTATGATAAATCCTCATTTAATTTAAGTTTTGAGGTTAACTTTTTATAGTAGATATGATGATTATCAGCTGTATGAAAATCAAACTTGAGAGGTGTCCAACCGGCATACCGGGCTTTGACGAACTCTGCGAGGGAGGACTGATAAGAGATAGGACTGTACTAATAGCTGGTCCTTCTGGTTCTGGAAAAACTATCTTTGCGATGCAGTTCTTAGTAAATGGCGCTACTCTTTATAATGAGCCCGGAATTTTCATTGCAACCGAAGAAAGACCGCAACATTTGAGAGAGCATTTTGCTGTCTTCGGATGGGATTTGGAGAAGCTTGAAGACGAAAACATGCTCGCAATCGTTGATGCTACCTCAACGAAAATAGGTTTGCCAAGCGATGAGAAATACATAGATGTCAGACCCTTCGACACGAGAAGTTTAATTGATCAGATAATCACAATTCAGGACGAAATCGGAGCGAGGAGAGCTGCTCTCGATTCTACCACAGCAATAGGCTTTGCAATAAACGATCCCGCCAAGTTCAGAGTTGAGCTTCTTAAGATAAGCACGACTCTCGAAGTTCTCGGTTTGACATCAATTTTAACAGCCGAAGTTATTGAATCTGGAGCTATAAGCAGATTTGGCGTTGAGAATTTCGTTACGGAGGGAACCATAGTTCTTTACTACACAAGAAGTGAAAACGTTAGAATCAGAAGCTTGGAAATCTACAAGCTAAGAGGAACGAACCACAGCAAAAAGATTCACCCCTACGACATAACCGATGAAGGAATAGTCGTTCATTCGAGAGAAGAGGTCTACGCGGGATTCTAAGATGATTTTAGAAATTTTAACTTTCCTCCTCGGCATAATTTACGGTTATTCAAGAAAAGGGAAAGAGGATTTGTTCGGCATTCTGAAAGCAGCGCTGAAAGTCTCGATAATACTCGGAATAATTTTAGCAATCGCATCATTCTTAATTTTACCCCATCCCGCAGTACTATTTTTGGCTGGAGTTGGCTTTTTTGCTATTCTTTTTGTAATTTTATATTTCGTAGTTATTTTTCTCATTGGAGTTGTCATAGGAGATTTGCTCGAGCGAGTTTAAAGCTTTTAAATCACCTCAGC
>WAQS01000037.1 GCA_015520115.1 Ferroglobus sp. | reverse complement strand
GAATATATGCATCTTGGGATACGCTGTCCTAACTGCAAGGAGTTCAGTTGGTAGTAGCACAACTCTCCTTGGCATGAACGGAAATCTTTACCTCTCAAGTGCGATAGGATTAAAAAATTAAACGGCTGGGTTCTCGCAGCTGCGGGAAATTACGTATTACTCACCGGTACGTATTCGTGGGGATATTTATATCCCAAAGCTGGAGTGTCTTTCATGCTCATCGATTCCTCTGGTGATGTGGTTAAGAAAGTTGTACTCGGCGGAATTGGAGAAGGATTACTTCACGATGCAATCCGCGACAACTCTGGCGGATATATAGCAATCGGTGGCTTTGGCGATTACTACGCTTATGGTAGAATTGTAAAAGTCGATGAAAACTTAAACTTGGTCTGGGCTAAAGATTTGGGTGGAAGAAATATCTCAACGCTATTATGGAGGATGAAGATCGCTACATCGCTGTAGGTAGTGTCAGACTGGGGTGAGAGGGTTGGTAGCAGAAACCATGGATCGTAGCTATCGATAAAAGCGGAAACGTGCTATGGGAAAAAACTTACGATAGTCTGTTTTACTACTCTTTCAGTGATATCGTAACAACTCCAGATGGTGAATATCTCATGCTGATTTCTACAGACGAAGGACCCGTTTTTCCTCAAAACAGACAGTGCTGGTGATCCTGAGTGAGCAAAGTGTTACCTAGATGAGATGAGTTACAGCGCAAAGATAATCCCGACTGAGGAGCTACTACGTTGTGGGGAGAGAATACTCTTACTCAATATTCGGTGATTTGTCGGGTCCAGTTCTTAAAGTCGATCTTGATGGTAATTGTATTGTTTGTGTAGTTGAAGAATGGGATGTAAGTGAACAACAATCTGTGGAATCTACGGTTCAAGATCTAGAACTTTACACATACTCCTCAGACGAATGAAATCCGAGACTCGTGAGTTGTGACTTAGTTTTAGATATTATCGCTACAGAGCCTCAGGTATATACAGTCTTTGAGAGCTTTAGGAGTGGTGAGATTACACCAGATAACATCGACGATAACCTTGAGAAAATAGTATCCAAATACAATCCAGCCTTTGACTGGAAAACACAAACACCAACAAGACAAGATACCCTAAACGCAGTAATAAACGCAGTAGTCCAGTACTTCTCTACACAAAATCAAACAACTAAACAGGAAATATTAAACGACGTAATACAGCTCGTAACCCTCTACTTCAGCTTGCCAACATAAAATTCAAAACATCTTAAAATAAGCGTTCACGAGGATAATGATATCCGACAAAATTTCCTCTTTATTTTCTGAAAAGAAGTAAGAGTTTACGGCACTTACTATAGCATTGATGAGTACTTCCTCATTTGGAGTTTCTAATACCGGATCGAAATCCACATACTTTGAGATTACCATCTCAATCTCATCATCCCATTCGTCGTTGTCTCCTATGAAGACTCTCGCTGAAGCTTCCAAGTTGAAATATTTGGCAATAATTTTACAGCTCCCGTTGGATTTTGCAATAAATAAACTTCCGTTAACCTTCGAAAGCTCGTAGCAATCAACATACCAAGTCACCTTATCCGTAACGTTATCATAAGTCCCATTACTCCAGAAAAGAATTGCGTTGAAAGTTATAAGTTCCCCAACTCCCAAAACCGCTTCTTCAGGAATCACTCTCAATTCAGCTTTGGGGAATATTCGAACAAGAGCAGCGGTGAAATTATTTACCGAAATGTTATAAAAGCCTTCATTTGGCAATGTAGTCTTTAGGTTTATTCTAACAGTCTGCCCCGGCATGAGATTCAAGATGACCTTCTTTACAGTAACATTGTTAACGTTAAGTTTCAGCTCAAAGCTTCCACTCCCGTTTCCTTTATTCTCCACTACAACGGGGATTATCACCTCAAACGGTGGAAAAGCTGAAAACTCTTCTCTTTCAACATAAAGAACCGGATTAAATGATTCCAGCACACTCACATTAACGGGAGAGAGATCATTAACGGCAACGGAGTGATTTCCCGGAGAGACGAAAAGATAAGAAAAGTTGAAACAAGCTTCTGATTTCGGAGAAAGTAGAATTTTCGTGAAATTAACAATCTCTCCGTCAACGAAAATTGTTATCGGGATCATCACTTCCAAATCCACCAAGTTTTCAACGCAAACATGAATCCTTAAATTTTCACCAACATACAGCTTCTTAGCACTGAGATTGTACTCCATTCGATAGTACTTCTCCACAACTTCAACAACCGTGCTCCATTCGTTAACTTTCACAACATATATACCACTTTCGTTTATTCTCAGAGTGAAGTTGTCGCATGCTGTGGAATTTTCTTCAACGTATAGGAGTTTCAGATCATAGAATGTATTGTCGACAAAAAGTTCGGCAGCGTAATAACCTCCAACTCCACTATTCTCAACACAAAAGGTCACAACCAACGGATATCCAGTTGGCAGCTTTTTACTGCTAATCGTAAAGTTGGTTTTGAACTTCGGCTGCTTTTCATCTACAAGGAAGAAGAGTGTCGTTAACTCACTATTTCCTCCAATAATTAGGTACCCTCCGGGAGATAAATTTCTCAGAACCTTAATTTTCTCCCCCTCTCCCGAAAGTTCCTCTCTCCAGATTGTTTTTCTTGTGTCCCCATCTAAAAGCTTTACATACGAATTTCCCTTCCAGTGTATGCTGAGGATTCCGTCTCCCCTAAGGATCGGAGAGGTTAAGCTCATTTCAAGCTCGAATTCATTGAATTTGATCGAGGTTGAATTCCTCAAAGGAGTAAGAGAAAGGGCTCTCGAAGCGTTCACCTTCCCATACCCATAAAATACGTCTTTTCCTTTAAATCCAAGATCGTCAGCAGAGTCTCTTAAGATCTTCCTAACATCCTCACCAGAAAGTTCGGGATTTACGGAAAGGATTAAGGAAGCAACTCCAGAAACCTGAGGAACTGAGGCTGATGTACCGTCTATATATCCGTAAGCATTGCCGGGAAGTGTCGTGAATATATCAACCCCCGGAGCGACAAGCTCAAGTTCCTCTCCATAATTGCTGAAGCTCGCAAGTTTATCGTTTTTATCCAATGCACCCACCGCCACAACGCTTTTAAATGCCGCCGGATATTCAACACCTTCACTACCGTCATTTCCCGCTGCAGCTATTAATATTGCCCCTTTACTCCTTGCGTAATCACAGGCGTTTTTCAAAGCAGCAACGTACTCATCTCCTCCCAAGCTCATGGAGATTATTTTCGCTCCGTTGTCGACTGCGTAGCGAATAGCCTCGGCAAGATCCGATTCGTAGCCGAATCCGTTTTCATCAAGAACCTTGAGAACCATTATCTTTACCTGAGCAATACCTGCAATGCCAACTGAATTGTTGATTGTTGCAGCAATAATCCCGCTCACCATCGTTCCATGACCGTTATCATCCATCGGAATCGAATCTTCGTTAACGAAATCGTAGCCATAGTAGTCGTCAACGTATCCATTTCCATCGTCATCAATTCCGTTGTTAGGTATCTCGTCAGAATTTGTCCATAAAGAGGAACTCAAGTCTCTGTGATTGAAATCTATCCCCGAATCTATTACGGCTACAACTATTTCCGGACTTCCTGTTGTGTAGTTCCAAGCTTCCTGAACGGAGATGCTATTCAAATACCACTGCATCCCGAATTTTTCATCGTTGGGAATGTAGGCGGCTTTTACAATAGCATCTTTTTCAGCTTTACAATACTCCAAAATTTTACTGTCATATGTTACACTGAAGCCGAGTTTTTCGTTTATCTTCAACTTAACAGAGTTGCAGCTGTAAACTATGTATCTCTCCTCCAATCCGAAGGAAGGGTAAAGAAGAAAAATTACAAAGAAAAAAATTAGAAGATATTTACGCATGCTGTCACACCATGAAGTACAATGAGACCAATATTATTACGTCGTCGATTATCTCCTGCCTCATACTTTCATCCGAGGTTGAAAAGTACGCTGAGACGGCATTGATCACAGCATTTAAAACAACGGGCTTCGTTGGAGTCTCTGTTCTCCAGTCGAAATCCGGATTGTACTTGCTGACAACCTTCTCCATATCATCCGGAATATCGTCGGGAACCGTTTCTCCAGAAACAACCTCTATAACACTATCCCCACCAATCGAGGTTATCGCACCACCAAGAACCTCGTAAGTTCCAGAGAAATAGTACGTCCCCTCTCCAGAGGCTCTGAGGTAGTAGGTTATCGTGAATCCATCAGCAGCTATGTCAGTAACTATAAACCTCAAAAGATTGTCGCTCTGAGAGAAATCAAAATTGCTCGCCCCCTCAACAGAATAGTTTATAAATGTGAAGTTCTCAGGATAAACCTCCTTGATCTCCATCCCTATAGCCGGGGCTGTAGAAATTATCGTTACCGCAAACTCCTCCCCAGGAAAGATCGTCGAAGGCAACTCCCTCACGACTTGAGAAACCAAAGGTGTGACGCTGGAAGTAACCCTAATAACCTTCGAAATAGTAGAAGTTAACCCGTCATCGTCAGTAACTGTGAGAGTAACCGTGTAATTTCCAGGAGAAGAGTAAGTGTGTGTTGCCGATTTGCCCAAAGCTGTCGTTCCGTC
>WAQS01000036.1 GCA_015520115.1 Ferroglobus sp. | reverse complement strand
TCCGGAGTGATTTCTCTAACAACAAGAATTCCCGCTTGTCTTCTTACTTCTTTAAGGTATTCGAGAACTGGTAATCTTGCAGCATAATAACCTCCAGAAAGCTCCGAATACTTCTTTTTCTTTCCTATGCTTTCAGAATCAATGCCGATCCACGTTCTTTCGGGACTCCAGAAGCTCTCTTCAATCCATATCTCCACAAGCTGGAAGAAGTACTTAGACGGATAAACAATCACAACAAATCTGTTTCCAAAGTGCTCGTAGAAGAAAAGATTTACTTCGTTGATTGTATCAAAATCTCTTATCTCCTCCTTTATCCTTTCTCCAAGAATGTCGTGAACGGCTGTTACGCTCCACCTCGTGGGAACGAGTTTCTTCTCAACTCCAAGAATTCCAGCTGAGAAAACTCTCTGGATGTAGTGAGTCGGAAAGCCCTTCTCAAACAGCCTATAGACTGCCTCATTAGCTTTGACTTCATCGTACCAGAACTTTTCCACAATTTTAGGCAGCTTGGGGTTTTCCGCAAGCTTCAAATTTTCTATTCTCGCTGAAACTCCGGCAGGATTTACGATCTCATCGAACAGCGGCTTTCTAACAACCTTTTTCACATCCGCCTCCACATCAAAGTACTTCTTAGCCGCAGCTATTTCCTGAATCTTCAGAACGTACTCGTCGAAGCTTCTGACATTTATTCTCCTAACTCCCCTCGCAACGTTCATCCTCATTCTCAAAACGTCCTCAACTTTTCCGCTCCAAGAAGAGGGGTTATCGTAAAGTTCCGGATTTCCGGAAAAAACGACAAGAGGGCCGGCGAAAACTTTAGGGTAGCCTATCCTTCCGATAAAAATTGATGGAGGTGTTGGATCCTCTATTTTATTCTTTACCGGCAGATACGCTACGCTTATCGATTCAAGGAGTTTGCATCTTCCGCAGATTAAATTTCCCTTGCACTTCGCACATATCATCTCAGAAGGTACTTATCTCCCCATTGATTACCATTTCCGTCACCTTGGTTATCTCAGCCAGCCATTCGTCGGCGACGGTTTTAATCCTGCTTTCCATGCTCTCAACGCTGTAGCCTCTTTCTGGAATGACCTGAATGCTGCAAACTTTCGGCTGATCTATCGGCTTACCTATCTGGGAGAGAATTCTCACGTGAACCTCCTTTATCCCCTCCACAGCTTCGTAGCAGTCCTTCGCTATTAAGTTTGCGAGAATGTTGTATATCTTGCCAACGTGATTTATCGGGTTTTTACCGCTTGTAGCTTCCATGGACATCGGTCTTCCCGGAGTTATCAAGCCATTGCATCTGTTCCCTCTGCCAACGCTTCCGTCATCACCGCTCTCAGCGGAGGTGCCAGTTACCGTAAGGTAAACCACACCCCTATCTACGTCATCGGCTGTGTTGACGAAAATTTCCACCTTCCTTTCTGTGTACTCGTTTGCGATGTCTTTAATAAAGCTGGAAAGTTCCTCCTTAACAGCCAGATACTCCTGAATGTTCGAAAGGTGTCTGTCAACCATCGCAGCAGCCACGGTAAGCTTTATCACATCCCCCTCTCTGAGAGCCATTACCTTTACATCTTCTCCCATAGCCTTTTCCTTCTTCCTAAACTCCTCGTAAATTCTTCTTTCTACGTTGTAAACCAAGTTTTCAGTTTCGGAGAGAGGAGCGTAGCCTATTCCAAAGCTTGTGTCGTTGGCGAGAGGAACTTTCCCTTTCTGCCTTTCGAAAACGTCTTTCAAATCGGTTGAACCTTCACCCAAGCGAACATCGAAAATTACGTCAGTCTCTGGATTAAGATAACGCATAGCTTCTCTGACGTATTCCTTGGCAGCTTTCAATGCTATTCTGTCAGCTGGTATGTCAATTCCGTCGAAATACTTGGTGGCTCTTCCTACAAGTAGAATGTATATCGGCTGTATCAGCTCTCCCCCTCCAAAGCTCGGCTTGGCTTTACCAGCCACAATCTGCGTTTCGTCAGTGTTGTGGTGCAAAACCGCTCCGACTTTCTTCATGTACTCCTTGCAAAGAGCTCTGCTCATCGCTTCGGCTATTCCGTCAGCGAGGCTATCAGGATGACCTATGCCTTTCCTTTCGACTATTTCGATCTTCTGCTCTTCAATAGGAGTGTGAACGAGCTCTTCAACAACAATGTTCCTCATGGAACTTAGATTCGAGTGAAGTAATATAAGAATTGCCTCGAATTATGCGTAGTAATAGCTAAATTCTCACGAATCTCCTCACGAATTTCTTGTACCACTCAAATTCCTTTTCATTCGCCAGATGAATTTCGAATGGAGCGAATACATCTATGGATTTAAGTATTTCAGCTCTGATTTTCGATCTTTCGGATTGCTTTCCTGGCATGTTTTTGGAAACAATTAGAACATCTATGTCGCTCGCTGGAGTGTATTTACTTTCAACCACCGAGCCAAAGACGTAAACTTCAGCTTCTCCAAGAATTCTCTCGGCAGTCGATTTTATCAGCTTCGCATAGTAGATGTAATTCTCGAAATACCTCCTTTCTTCTTCGGCTATTTCCCTCACAATGTCCATGAATTTCATAACTCATCAACCAGCTCTCTAATCTTTTTCGCAAGCCTGAGCATGTTCTCTACTTCTTCTCTTTCGAATTCCGTCGGAATATATCTTGAGGTTATGTAGGCATTTTCCAAATTGGATATGCCACCTATGTTTTCGATCATAAACTTTCTAATTTCCTCGAACTTCCCCGTAGCTTTTCCAATTTCCTTCAAGAGTTTTTTATTGAGCAAGTTTTCAAATAATCGCCTACAAGAAGGAAAAGCTTGTATTTCAGATAGAGTTCTACGAACTGCTGGATGTTGAAGGCTGCAAGATCATAAATGCCATTCTTGAGAAGATGCTCTCCGTTCATCAAGAATTTTTCGGCTCTTTCTTTCAAGATTTCTACTTCCTCAAGACTCATCGAATTTAAATTCGAAAAAGAAAAGATAACGTTTTCTCAGATCTTTTTAAATTTCCTCACGAATTTTTTGTAGAATTCAAAGCCTTCCTCATCAACCACATGTATCTCGAAGGGATGAAGGAATCCGAGTTCGACGTAAGTATCTTTCAAAATCTCCACTCTCTTTTCGGGAGTAACTTCTTTCGAGAAGATCAAAATATCAATGTCCGAAGACAGAGCGTTTTTCCCCTCCGCAAAAGAACCAAAGATGTACATCTCGAATTCCCTAAGGTGCTTTTCAGCTAATTTTTTAATTTTGCCAAGATAGTAGTCGATGTTTTTTAAATACTCATATCTTTTCGCTTTAAGCTTTACAATTTCAATCATATTCAAGCAGCTCCTTGAGCTTGGATAGTAACGAAAACGATTCTTCAACTTCTTCTTTGTAAAATTTCCTGGTGTAGTAAAGCGAAGCTATGTAAGCATCGACGAGCTTCGTGAGAGAGCTTATATTTTCATCGACGAATTTTTCAATCTCTTTGGTTTTGTACACAACCGAAAGTCCCTTCAACAACTCCACGAGATCGTGCGTTCTCGGAAATTCACCAATCAGCTCAAGCAACTTGGCTTTGATGTAAATTTGTGAAGCCTGTTCCAGACAAAATATAGCCAAATCGTAACGCTTTTTTTCAAAATTGAACTTAGCCATATCTTCAAATCCCTTCGCCTTTTCAACGAATTTCTCCACTTCCGCCTTTCTCACGAAGTTTTATTCGCTTAAAAAGTTAAAAAGCTTTTTTACTCAAACGATTTTTACCATCCGCTCCTTTTTCAAGTGAGACGGAATTTCCTCAACAACGATTATGTGGGGAGACAGCCCCAAATTTAATATCTCTCTGATCTCTTCTTCCAGAATTGAAAACACGTCGATTTCTTTCTTTGAAACTACGAGCAGATCGAGATCTGATTCGAAGGGAATTGCGCAATTCTCAACGATGGAGCCGAAAACGTAAACCTCCGCTATATTTCTCAACTTCTTTTTTATTCTTTTTATTATAAATTCTACATCCTCTAAACCAATTGTCTCAATCATCTTCAACTATCTTGAGAAGTTCTTTATAAACTCTTTCGACAAGGTCCAGATCATCCTCTTTTATAGCGGAGACTATCCCATAATCTCCATTTTCTCTTAAGCTTTGAATTCGGGAGATGTTCCTAACCGTATCTTCACCGATCTTCAGCTTTTCTTTATTTTGCCAGAGTTTCGCAATTAACCCAGAATGTGTTTTCGGTAAGTCCAGATTATTTTTTACCAAAAGTGCAAAGCACAAGTGGAGAATCGCATAATAGCCTCGTGAAATCGCATCTTCGTTCAAACCTTTTTCCCTCAAGAGTTTGAAAGCCTCGAAAGATCTCCTTGCTCTTTCCAGATGCAGCTCGTATTCCTCCATCAAACGAAAGTATCTTCCGAGAATTGATATAGTTATCGTTAACTGCGACATTGGGGCAAAAGATTTCACCTCCAACCTCTAAGCTTGTACGTCAAAGCTATCGTTCCAAAGGAAGCATTTAAGTGCAGCCTTCGCTATTCAGAAACACTCGTGAAAAAATTCCTCAAAGCCAGAATTCCAAAATCCACGCTCGACTATTTGGAGATAAAGCATCCAGATATCGTGAAGGTAGTTCTAAGAGCCTTGAACGAGTTTTTAAGTCTGATAGGCTACTTCCACAC
>WAQS01000035.1 GCA_015520115.1 Ferroglobus sp. | reverse complement strand
CACAGGATTCTGTACTCATTGTAAATCTTCACTGAATCTCTAAGCTTCTTCTCATCAGTATCCACTTTCAAAAAATTGGCGAGCTTTAAAGAAAACCTCTCCAGCTCGTCTTTAAAGAACTGGAAAGATAGCTCGTCCTTCACGAAAGGAAACTGGATGAGATAGGAAAAACCAGGTTTAACATAAAAGGTGTAGGAAGAAAATAGATGGATTTTCGTGTCGTCGGTTGTTGAAGAAACAACGCCATCGACTTTGAAACCTCTCAGAGCGTCTTCCATAACTCCTCGTGAATAGCTGCACATCCAGCTTGGAAACTTCGCGTAAACCTCTTTGAATTCGTTAACCCCGAAGAGCCTTATTGGAACCGCTCCGAAAGCGTGAATTACCTCTTCTGGAACAGTGTTACACATCGTTCCGATTATTTTCTTCCCTCTTCTCCTGTACTCTTCGATCTTCCTCCTTTCAACGAAAAACTCCTGAAAAATTTTTGAAATCATTTTACCCTCCACGCTTCTTTCTCTCCTCTTCCCTAAGAACTCTCCTGAGTATTTTTCCTACGGCACTCTTCGGAAGCTCGTCTCTGAACTCGACTATTCTCGGAATCTTGTAAGCTGCCAAGTGTTTCCTTGCAAATTCAATGATCTCCTCTTCCGTAACCTTTCCTTTGTACTCCGGCTTGAGAACTATGAAAGCCTTTGGCACTTCTCCTCTGTACTCGTCAGGAACTCCTATCACAGCGCACTCCAAAACGGCTGGATGTCTGTACAACACTTCTTCAACCTCCGAAGGATAGACGTTGTACCCGCTTACGATGATCATGTCCTTCTTCCTGTCGACAATGTAGATGTAGCCGTCCTCATCCATGTATCCGATATCGCCGGTGTAAAGCCATCCATCTCTTATCGCTTCCTTCGTTCTTTCCGGATCGTTCCAGTACTCTCTGATTATTTTCTTGCTTCTCAGAACAATCTCTCCAACATTCTCCTCTCCCGGTGGAAGATCCTTGCCAGTCTCCGGATCGATTATCTTAATCTCAACACTCGGCACAGGCATTCCAGCACTTCCAACTTTTATAACTCCGTGAACAGGGTTGCTCGTTCCTATTATCGCAGCTTCCGTCAACCCCCACTGTTCGATTACTGTCGCATCTGGCATCAACTCCTTAACCTTCCTCAAAAGCTCTATCGGCACAGGAGCGGATCCGACACTAATCACCCTAACAGACGATAAATCTCTGTTCCTGACTTCCGGATGGTTCACTATTGCCACAAGATGAGTTGGGACGCAGTGGATCTGAGTAATTCTGTATCTTTCCACAGCTCTCAGAAATTCGCCAGCCTCGAAGTAAGGGAAAAGAACGACTGTTCCAGCGTTGTAGAAAACGTTCATGTTGCTCGTCCATATTCCGTTTCCGTGGAACATCGGCATCAGCCCTGAGAAAACATCTTTGCCTTTTCTCGCGTCAAGCACTATCGAAAATATCTTTGCATCAATCATCAGGTTTCTGTGGGTGTAAACAGCTCCTTTCGGTCTTCCAGTTGTACCGCCGGTGTATGTGAGAGAAGCAACATCTTCAAGGGAGACGTCGAATTTCGCTGGCTTTGGATTCTTCTTCAAAAGTTCCGTGAAGAAGATAACCCTTTCGTCACTCTTCAGCTCCTCCTCATTCTTGTAGGGCAAAAACCTCCTTGAAGTTGGGGGCAAGTAGTCTTTCAAGCTCGTGACGAAAACGTATTCAAGAGGAGTCTTGTCGAAAACAGCCTTCACCCTATCGTAGAGAATGTCAAGAGTTACAATAGCCTTCGCTCCCGAATGATTGAGTTGGTACTCAAGCTCCCTTTCCGTGTACATAACGTTTGTGTGAACAGCTATCATCCCATTGCTCAACGCTGCAAAATAGCCGATGTTGAACTGCGGACAGTTCGGCATGAAGAAGGAAATTCTGTCCCCCTTTTCCAGATAATCCGAAAAAGCGTTAGCAACCCTCAAAACCTGATCGAAAAATTCCCTATACGTTAAGGTGTGTCCGTAGTAGATTATAGCATCCTTGTCAGCATACTCCTTTGCAACTTCAGCTAACATCTCTGGCGGAGTTTTGTCAGGCTCTTCGATATCCTCCGGCCACCCTATGTATTTGTACCATCTCTTCCAAATCATCCAAACCACCTTTTACATTTTTAAACGATTATCAGTTATTTTCTAAAACTTGTAAAGGTAATTTATAAGCTTTACGCAACTTTGTAAAAGTTAGCTGCGTTGCACAATACTCTTGACTCTGTGCCACATTCCCTCTGGGAATAGCAAAGCGACCGCTATCAAAATTGCGTAAAGCACGATTTCATCGTTCACAAAAGCACCCTGCGGAATCATCGTCTTTAGGAAGAGGTTCTTCAGCAAGTAAATTATAATTCCACCAATTAGAGGTCCGTAGAGAGTTCCAAGCCCTCCAAGGACTGCGGAAAGAATTATCATTAACATAAGGGGTATATCGTACAAGTCCGGACCGGCAGTTATTCTGTAGAGAACAATTGTCGCTCCTGCAATTCCGGCAAAGAAAGAACTTATCGTAAAAGATAAAACTTTGTACTTCACGACATCTATTCCCAAAGCTTCAGCCAGTTCCTCATCATCCCTAACCGCCATGAATCTGTAGCCCAAATCGCTTTTGACGATGTATCTTATAGCCAGAAAACAGATCAGAAAGATCGCAAAGGCTATGTAATATCTAAT
>WAQS01000034.1 GCA_015520115.1 Ferroglobus sp. | reverse complement strand
TGCGCTGTTAGGATAGCGAAAAAGAGGTTTGGAATAAGAGCAGCCTCCTTTGTCAACGCTATTTTGAGGAAGGCTGAAAAGGTGGATTTGAAGAGGGAGATGGAGAAGCTTGACAGAACTAAATACTTGGCTTTGAAGTACTTCCACCCGGAGTGGTACGTCAAAATGGCTGAGAAGCTGGGGATAGAAGTTGACGAACTTTTGATAGCTAATTTGGATAACACGATCTACACTAGGGTGAAGACAAGAAAAACGAGCGAGGAAAATCTGAGGAGGTATTTGGAAAAGAACGATGTGATAGTGGAGGAGACGTTCCTTCCGGAGGTCTTCAAAGTTGTAAGTTACGACAAACCTCCAGCCTACTTGGATGGACACAATGAGCTCTTCGTTATTCAGGATCTTGCCTCTTGCCTCGTTTCAAGAACACTGAACCCCGAGCCAGGGGATGTTGTAGCGGATCTTTGCGCCGCTCCGGGATCAAAAACGAGTCACATGGCTGCACTGATGGAAAATAAAGGAAAAATTATAGCTGTCGACAACTCTAAAGAGAGGGTCGAAAGAATGAGAGCGAGGTTGAAAAAACTTGGAGTTGAAAACGTGAAAATTTTGATAGGGGACGCTTCGAAAATTGAGCTTGAGGCTGACAAGGTTCTGCTCGATCCACCGTGCTCATCTACTGGCTCCGTAAGAAACTACCCGAGCGTTAAGTGGAGGTACGATCCGAAGCTCTTTTGGAAGACCGTGGAGTTGCAAAGGAAAATGCTCAAAAATGCCTCGAAAATAGGAGAAGAAGTCGTGTACTCCACCTGTTCAATAACTTTCGAGGAGAATGAAGAGAACGTCATGTTTGCAAGCAAGTTTTTAAAAGTTGAGGATGCTTACATTGGCTTCGGAGATAAGGGAATTTCCAGGTACGGAAGGAAAAGATTCCCTTATGCGGAGCTCGTTGTGAGGACATATCCGCACAAGCACGACACAGCCGGATTCTTCATCTCTAAGCTCAGGAGGAAGTGAATCGTCAGAGCCTAAAGCTATCATCACTTCTCAGCCGAGAACCGACTCATCATCCGCTCTCTTTATTTACCGCCCTTCAATTAACCCTTGTGATTACAAATCGTAATATTTCGAAAAACCTATATAACTATCAGTTAACTTAGTTGCGTGAAGACAGTTGAGGAGATTAACGAGAAAATTAGAGAAGGGAATGTTAACGTTGTCACCGCTTTAGAAATGAAAGAGATTGTGGCTGAACTTGGAGCGAAAGAGGCTGCTAAGGAAGTTGATGTTGTTACGACTGGAACTTTCGGAGCGATGTGCTCTTCTGGAGCTTTTTTCAATTTCGGTCATTCCGATCCGCCCATAAAGATGCAAAGGGTGTGGCTAAATGATGTGGAAGCTTACACAGGGATAGCTGCTGTCGACGCTTACCTTGGGGTTACTCAGCTTTCCGAAACCCTCGGAATGGAATACGGAGGAGCTCACGTAATCGAGGATCTCGTGAGGGGAAAGGAGGTTGAGCTCAGAGCCACAGCCTACGGAACTGACTGCTATCCGAGAAAGGAAATTGTAACGGAGATAAGCTTGGAAGATGTTAATCAGGCGGTGATGGTAAATCCGAGGAACGCATATCAGAGATATAGGGCTGCAACGAACTCTTCCGATAGGGTGCTGAGGACGTACATGGGAACTCTCCTACCAAACTTCGGAAACGTCACCTATGCTGGCGTTGGAGAGCTTTCTCCTTTGAACAACGACCCCGAATACAGAACCATCGGAGTTGGAACGAGGATTTTCCTTGGAGGGGCTAAAGGTTACGTTATCGGCGAAGGAACTCAGCATTCTCCTCCCTTCGGAACTTTGATGGTGAAGGGAAATCTGAAGGAGATGAAGCCCGAATATTTGAGAGCCGCCACGTTTCCCGGTTACGGAGTTACCCTCTTCGTCGGAATTGGTATCCCTATCCCGATACTTGACGAAGAAATGGCTAAAGCGACGGCAATAACCGATGATAAGATTGAGACGGTCATAATCGACTTCGGTGTGCCAAGAAGGGACAGACCGATTGTTAAAAGAGTTACTTACGCCGAGCTGAAGAGCGGAAAGGTTGAGATAAACGGAGAAGATGTGAGAGTTTCGCCCCTTTCGAGTTACTACATGTCGAAGAAAATAGCGGAAGAGTTGAAGAGGATGATAGAAAGGGGAGAGTTCTTCCTGACGATGCCCGTGGAGAGAATTCCGCAGAAGGAAGTTTTCAAACCTATGAGGCAGAGGGAGATAAAAGTCGTTAAGAGCGTGATGTCCTCTCCAGCAATAACGATCTCCCCGGAGGCGAGCATAGAGGAGGCTGCGAGAATTCTCATAGAAAACGAGATAAATCACCTTCCTGTTGTTAACGAGAGAGGAGAGCTCATAGGAATCGTTACGAGCTGGGATATTGCAAAAGCTGTTGCGAGAGGAAAGATTGGGAAAGTTGAAGACATAATGACGAGAAAAGTCATCACTACGACGATGGAGGAGCCGATAGAGATAGCGGCAAGGAAAATGGAGCAGCACGAAATTTCGGCTTTACCGGTTGTTGATAAGGACAACAAAGTCGTTGGGATCGTGAGCAGCGAAGATTTGAGCAAGCTCCTTGCGAGGTGATCTCATGCTTTTGAAACTTAAGTACGATTCCCGCTCCGTTAGAGCGCCGGTTATTTCTAAGGTGGCTATAGAGGAGAATGCGCTGATAAACATAATTGAAGCAAAGGTCGAGCCAAGGTTTGGAGAGATTGTTGTGGAAGTGGATGACGAGATAGCGGAGAGAGTTGCCGAGAAGTTCAAAAAGTATGGAGTAGAGGTGAGGAAGCTCACCAAAAGTATTGAGAAGAGCGAAAAATGCGTGGATTGTGGTGCTTGCATTAGCGTCTGTCCCACTGGCGTTTTCGAAAGGGGAGAAGATGACAGAATAGTCGTCAACGAAGTTAAGTGCATAAGGTGCGGATTCTGCGTAGGAGTATGTCCACTGAACGCTCTGAAGCTTCCAGAGTGAGGAGGTTTAAGTTTAGGTACAAGGAAACGATTGCAACGATCCTTGCGGAAAACGAGGAGGTTTTTAAGAAAGCTGTAGAATTGATGCTCTACGCAAGGGAGAAAATAGAGGAAAAGATTAATCGAGACCCATTTTTTTCAATCACCTACTCTCCTTACGATTGCTCTGAGGAGATAGTTGAGAGAATGTGTCGAGCATCAAAACTCGCTGGAGTCGGACCAATGGCTGCTGTTGCCGGTACTATAGCAGGTTATGCGGTGGAAAATTTGGAAGCCGATTTTATAGTTGTTGACAACGGGGGCGATATAGCTCTTAAAACGGATCGTGAAATCCTCGTCGGAATTTATCCTACTAACCTCGCTTTCAGAATAGAACCGACGGACTTCTTAGCTATTTGCACTTCAAGCGGAAAAATAGGGCATTCGGTAAGTTTCGGCTACGCTGACGCAGCTACGGTTATAGCGAAAGAGGCGAGTATAGCCGATGCTTTTGCAACCGCTTTAGGGAATGTAATAGGAGAGAAGGACGGAAAGGAAGAGATTGAGGAAAAAATTGAGGAATTCTGGAAAAAGGCGAAAAAGCATGTCGAGGGATTGCTCGTCGTGAAGGATGAGGTCGTAGCTTTTGCTGGAAAAATTCCAGAGCTCGTTATGGCTAAGATAGACCCGGATGTGATAACAAAAGGCTGATTTTCTCCACGGATTTTTTATCTCTGAAGAAGGGATCACCGAGCACGACCTGGTCGCACAAGCTTAAAAGTTCCTTAATGCGGTTGGAAACATCTTCCAATTTTCCGGAGATCGTGAAAAATTCGAGGATTTTTTCGGCAGTAGCTTTTAGCTTTTTGTATTCGCCGTAGCTTTCCAGATTTTCGCCTCTCTGCCGCCTTTTTATTAGTTCTTCTATCTTTACCTCTCTGATTTTTTCGTAGGCTTCGTAGTATCCAAATTTTTTCAGAAAATCCTTGCTCGTCTGCATGACTATCGAGCAGGCTATGATCAAGTCCTGATAAAACTCGCTCGGGAGTATTAAAGCCGGTCCGTAGGCTGCTTTAAATCCCTCGAAGTCCCTGAAAACCTCCACATGCTTAGGGTAAACGTGGTTCAGTAGAATTCCGGAGCAGTACTTTTTTGCGATCTCATAAGACTTCAGCCAAGTCACTCCGCAGAGGATTTCTTCGAACTTTTCTCTCAACTTTTTCAGAAATTTTTCGTAATCCTTTAACTTAAAACCTCCCGACGCTACACCAAGGATAAATCTTTCCCCATACTCCTTTTCGAGTTTTTTGAAGTTTTCGTAGATCTCTTTGGCATTTCTTCTTGGAGTTAGGACTCCGAAGCCTACAAGGTGTTCGAAGTTCTCGGCAACTATTTCGGCAACTCTGAAAGGATCGGCAAAGAGTGGATTCTCTCCTATCCAGATTATCTTCACCCTTTCAGAAAGAAAGCTGGAGAGTTCGGCAATTTCTTTTTCCGGAAGATCGCCGTTTACGTTAATTCCTAACCTACCAGCTCTCGATAATTTTTCTAACATCCTTTATTTCGCTCTTTTCTCCCCTCTTCTTTTCTGGCACGTAACCGAGTCTGTCTCCGTAGTTTTCGATAACGATTTTTGCAGCCATTTTTGCTATCTCAACAATCTCAAAGTTCTCTTTCTTTTTCAGGTGTTCCTTCCTTTTATCAACAAAATAAGAACAGAAGAGGCACTTGTAAACGTTTAGGGGCTCAACTTCAGCTTCCAAGTCGGTTAAAGCCTCTAAGGCACAGATTTTTCCGTCGCTATATTTGCAGTTTTTCATTTTCT
>WAQS01000033.1 GCA_015520115.1 Ferroglobus sp. | reverse complement strand
GGCAAGAGCTCTTCAAAGCTTCGCATGATCGAGAACTTTCTCCCCGGGTATTTCTTCTCGAATTCGTAAATAAAGTCCCTAACAATCGCTCTTGCCGGAAATCTTGAGTACGGACACTCCTCCAAGCTAACTGGAAGGTTGTTGACTATAGCGTAGATTACAACCTCCTTCTCGTAGATCTCCCTCAAGGGTTTTATTCTGTAAACCAAACCTTTCTGAACTCTCTGCGGAACCAACCTTGCCAGTCTCTCTACATCCGCATTTAAGAAATTCAGCAAAATCGTCTGAGTTTCATCATCAAGATTGTGACCAGTCGCCAATTTAGTAGCTCCGAGTTCTTTAGCGGTTTTGTTCAACAAGTACTTCCTGAAAACCCCGCAGTAAGTACAAGCGTTTCTCTTCCCAAGTTCAACCATCTTGTCGAGGTCTAAACCAATTTCTTCTCTGAAAGAGACTACAACGTGTTCTATTCCCAAATCCCTACAAACTTTTTTCGCTATTTCCACAGTAGGTGGACGGTAGCCCTCTATCCCCTCGTCTATCGTTATGGCAACGAATTCGAGATCTCTCCTTTTTCCGTAAAGCTCCATCAAAGCGTGAGCGAGAGTAACGCTGTCTTTTCCACCGCTCATAGCCAAGGCAATCTTGTCGCCGCTCTCTATCATTTTGTACTTAGCTACAGCTCTCTTCACTCTTCTATAGAAATCCCTGAGGAAGTGCTTCTTACAGAGGTGCCTTGAGGAGTACCTTTGGTAGTACACCGCCTTTGAAGAGCAGAGGGAACACTGCACGAAACAGCTTTTATACAGATTGCATAAAAATGTCTCTGTGAAAGACCTTGCCAACGTTTATCTTTCTTTGAAAAGGCTCGACTGGAAAATTTTGGGAAGCATATTTAAGAACATGTGGGATTTCGAGTATGTTCCGTCCCATGCGATAATTAGAGAGACGAACTTGAGCGAGGAAGAACTGGAAGCTAAGCTGAAAAGGCTCGCTTCGATGAGGCTTGTAGAAAATAAGTACACAGAGTATCTCGGAACTGCTTTTACTTTCAAAGGTTTGAGCGTTTACTCCCTAAAAAGGCTTGTTGCCGCTGGAAAAGTTGAACAGCTTGGAAGTTTAATCGGAGAAGGTAAGGAGAGCGTGGTTTACACCGTCATTTCCCAGGGAAAAGAAGCAGTTTTGAAATTCCACAGAGTGGGATATCCAAGCTTTAAAAAAGTCAAGGAAAAGAGGGACTACGGAACTTTGCATTACACAGTTTTGACGGTCAGATCAGCAAGAAGAGAGTTTCAGACATTAAAAAAGCTTTATAAACGAGTTTCAGTTCCAAAACCCATAGCTTGGGAGGGCAATGCTGTTCTGATGGAGCTTATAGATGCTAAGGAGCTTTACAAAGTTAGGCTCGAAAATCCGGAGGACGTCCTCGAAATGATACTCGAAGAGGTAAAGAAGATGTACGAACTCGGGGTAGTTCACGGAGACCTGAGCCAGTTCAACATTCTCGTAAATGAGGAGGGAATTTACTTTATAGACTTTCCTCAGTCGATGGAAGTAAGTGAAGACGGAAGCGAGGAGATTTTAAAGAGGGATGTGGAAAACATTTTGAAGTACTTCAAGAAAGCCTACGGCATAGAAAGAGATTTAAAGCAAACTCTCGAAGAGATCAAGAAGGGATGAAAGTATTTGGTGTGGATATAATCAAGAGAAACCCAGATGAGTTCGCTTTAGTGTACATCTCCGAGGATGGGGAGGAGAAAAAAGCTGTTTCGAAAAGCAAACTCCTGAGGATAATAAGAAAAGAAAGTCCAGATTACGTTGCGATAGATAATATAAGCGAGCTGTTTGAAAACAAAAACGATCTTCTCAATTTCCTTCACGCTTTTCCCCCTTCTACCAAGCTCGTTCAAGTGGCTGGTAAAGAACCTCTACCAAGGTTGGCAGCAAGATTTGGCTTGAAGATAAACGCAAGAAATCCCTTCGACGAAGCTAAAGCTTGTGCTTATCTCGTCACTCTTGGAATAGGGGAAATCGTCTCAGCTTTTAAAGACGAAACGGTAATAGTAGTTTCAAGAAATAGAAGCCCCGGAAAAGGTGGATGGAGGCAGAACAAGTACAGGAGAAGAATTCACGACATAGTTCGCTACTATTTCAGAGAAATAAAAGAGATCCTCGATAGTGCTGGGTTAAAGTATAGAGAGGAAGTAAAACACGGATACGGGGGAATTAGCAGCGGAAAATTCGTCGTTAACGCTCCGAGAGAGGAGGTCCCTATTAGACCCTTCAGAACGAGGGATGTAAGAGTCACGGTAACGGCTGTGGAAAAGGAAAAACTTGAGTTCGTTCCGCTAAGCAAAGTTAAGGAGTACCTGATAGTAGGAGTTGACCCCGGAACGACAACAGCTGTTGCAATCCTAAATCTTAAAGGTGAAATCCTCGATGTTAGAAGCGGGAAGGATATGAACTTACCGAGGCTCATAGAGCACGTGTTGTCTTTTGGTCATCCCGTTTTGATTGCAACAGACAAAAAAACTCCTCCGGACTTCGTTTTGAAAGTTAAAAAAGCCTTTCAAGCCACGCTGTACACGCCAAAGGACGATATAAGCATAAAAAGGAAACTCGCCCTCGTTAACAACTACAAATGCGAGAACGATCACGAGAGGGATGCGTTGGCAGCTGCTATGGAGGCTTACAGGCATTATAAGAACAAACTTGAGAACATCGAAAAGCGAGTTCCGGCTGGATACGACGTCGAGATGGTAAAAGCCGGTATAATCAAGGGGCTTACTCTTCAATCTATCCTTGAAAGAAAGGAGGCAAAAGTCAGGCAAAAAGAGGAAAGTACGGTAAGTTTAGAGGAAATCAGAAAGAGAGACAAGAAGATTCAGGAACTCGTGGAAGAGAATAGAATGCTCAGGGAGAAGATAGAGGAGCTGAAGAGAGAGGTCGAGAGGCTCCAGATGAAGCTTTACACGATCTCAAGCGAGCAGTATGAAAAAATAAGAAGGGAGAACGTCTACAAATCTTTACAAAGCGAAATTGCCGAGCTCAGAAAAGAGATAAGAAGGAAGGACGAGGAAATCTCAAAATTGAAAGAGAAAATAGAGGAGCTGAAAAGAATCAGAAAGCTCGGAATGGAGGGGTGGAAAGTTGTAAAAGTTTTGAGAAAGTTTACGAAGGATGAGATAGAGAGAGTCGAGAAAGAGTTCGGAATTGAAGAAGGAGACGTAATTTTAATCCTCGAATCTGGCGGAGGTGGAAAAAGCACCGCAGAAATCCTTGCTAAAAAGAGAGTTAAGGTCGTGTTCGCCTCTGGACTTTCCCATGTCGCCTACGATGTTCTCAAAGAAAACGGAATTCCAGTTATACCTCCAGAAAGAGTTGAAATGGAAGTTTTCGAGGACTTGGCTATGATCCATGCGAGAGAACTTGAGAAAATTTTGAAAGAGGCTATTGAAGAGATGAAAAAAGAAAGTTTCGAAAAGATTGAAAAACTCGTGGAAGAATACAGGAGTAAAAGATTCTTCGGATAATTGTGGTTTAGCAATTATCGTCCAGCCTAAGACGTCAAGTCTTGTTATTTATAAAAATGCGGGCTCGCCGGGAGTTGAACCCGGGTCCGGGGGTCCGAAGCCCCCGAGGATGTCCGCTACCCCACGAGCCCTCTGATGAGTTTTGCAAAGCTTAATAAAACACTTGCTATTCGCAAGCTAAATTCGACGCTAAGGGGGATCTGAAGTTTAATCGAGATACAAATTTTCGAAAAGGATATATTAACTTCCGCAAATTTCCTTTTAATCGCAATTAACGGGGTGAGTTTAATGGAACGCAAAATTAGGGTTCTTATCGCAAAACCGGGATTAGACGGTCACGACAGAGGAGCAAAAGTCGTTGCGAGAGCTTTAAGAGATGCTGGTTTTGAAGTCATCTACACCGGAATCAGAAGAACTCCAGCTGAGATAGCAGAGACGGCTTTACAAGAGGATGTAGATGTAGTTGGACTGAGTATTCTTAGCGGAGCTCATCTTGAGCTTATACCTTTAGTCATGGAAGAGTTAAAAAAGAGGGGTTTAGAGCCAAACAAAGACGTTCTCGTTCTTGTTGGAGGGATAATTCCTAAGGAAGACGTTCCGAAGCTTCAATCTATTGGAGTGGCTAAGGTTTTTGGTCCCGGAACCCCCCTTTACGAAATTATCGATTTCATTAAGGAGAACGTCAAAAAGCTTGAAAGGAAGGTGGTAACGTGATTAAAAAGATAGATCATATTGGTGTTGCTGTAAAAAACCTTGAGGAAGCTATTGAGCTATACAAAAAGCTTGGATTTGAGGTCAAAGGGATAGAAGAGATTGAAGATCAGAAAGTAAGGGTTGCGATGCTTCCGGTTGGAGAGAGCAAGATAGAGCTCATAGAGGCTACTTCTGAAGACAGCGCTGTGGCTAAATTCATAGAAAAGAGAGGAGAGGGAATTCACCACATAGCGATAAACGTCGAGAACATCGAAAAAGCCCTGGAGAATGCGAAAAACAATGGACTTCAGCTCATCGATGAGAAGCCAAGAATTGGTGCGGGAGGAAAGAAAATAGCCTTCGTTCATCCTAAAAGCACCAAGGGAGTTTTGCTTGAGTTTGTGGAGGGATAACCTTGAGGAAAGAGTTAATTGAGGATCTCTACAAGAGGAAGGAAAGGATAAAACAAATGGGTGGAGATGAAAGGATAAAGAAGCAGCACGAACAAGGCAAGCTTACCGCAAGAGAAAGAATCGACCTTCTTTTGGATCCCGGAAGTTTTGTCGAGATAAATCCCTTCGTTGAGAAGAGAAACACAGATTTCGGATTGGACAAGATGTATTTACCGGCTGACGGAGTTATCACGGGATACGGAACAATCGACGGAAGACCCGTGGCTGTTTTCGCTCAGGATTTCACGGTAATGGGTGGAAGCCTTGGTGAAATGCATGGAATGAAGATCGCTTACCTTCTTGACTTCGCTGCAAAAGTTGGAATTCCGGTTATTGGTCTAAACGATTCCGGAGGAGCGAGGATTCAAGAGGGTGTCGATGCTCTAAAAGGCTACGGAGACATCTTTTACAGAAATACGATTTACAGCGGAGTAATTCCGCAGATCAGCGTGATAATGGGTCCATGCGCCGGAGGAGCTGTTTATTCTCCAGCTATAGGCGACTTTATAATAATGACGAAAAACGCCTCCTGCTACATGTTCATAACCGGTCCCAAAGTTATAAAAGAGGTTACCGGAGAAGACGTTACCCCCCAACAGCTTGGAGGTTGGGAAGCCCACGCGATGAAGAGTGGAAACTGTCACTTGGTTGCGGAAAACGATGAAGAAGCTTTAATGCTCGTAAGAAAGCTTGTAAGTTACTTACCTCTTAACAACCTTGAAGATCCACCGGTGGTGAAAACAAACGACGATCCAGCGAGATTAACCCCAGAAATTAGCGAGATAATTCCCGACGACCCCATGAAGCCCTACGACGTTAGAGACGTTATAAGGGCTGTTGTCGACGAGGGAGAGTTTTTCGAAATTCACCCATTTTTCGCCCCCAACGCAGTCGTTGGCTTTGCAAGAATAGACGGTAAGACCGTTGGCATCGTTGCGAACAATCCGAAATATTACGCTGGAACGCTCGATGTTGACAGCAGCGATAAAATAGCGAGATTCGTTAGATTTTGCGATTGCTTCAACATACCGGTTGTAACTTTCGTGGACGTCCCTGGCTATTTGCCGGGAGTTCAGCAGGAGTACATGGGAATTATAAGGCACGGAGCAAAGGTGCTTTACGCTTACAGCGAAGCGACTGTGCCTTTGGTCACGATAATACTTAGAAAAGCCTACGGTGGAGCGTACTTGGCTATGGGAAGTAAGCACCTTGGAGCTGATTTCGTTTTCGCTTACCCGACAGCCGAGATAGCAGTTATGGGTCCGGAAGGAGCTGCTGAAATAGTTTTCAGGAAAGAAATAGCTGCTGCAGAAGATCCGGAAAAGGCAAAACAGGAGAAGATAAGAGAGTACAGAGAAAAATTCGCAAACCCATATAGAGCTGCTTCTCGTGGCTACATCGATGACGTGATCGATCCGAAGTACACGAGGGTTAAGATAATCTCGGCTTTGAGAATTTTGGAGACGAAAAGAGAGAAGCTTCCTCCCAAGAAGCACGGAAACATTCCCTTGTGAGGTGGTTTTATGAGTCCCGAAGAGTTTGCTGCCGCAATAGCTGCCATCCACAAGTATTTGAAAGACACAGCGGAAAGACCGATTGAGATAAGGAGAGAGGTTAGCTACTGGAAAATCCTTTCGAGGGTGATGCCATGAAGTATAAAATAAAGGTTAACGATAACGAGTACGAAGTTGAAGTTAGTGAAATCTCTCC
>WAQS01000032.1 GCA_015520115.1 Ferroglobus sp. | reverse complement strand
GGAGAAAAGAGGGTACAAAAGAGAAGAGGTCATAGAAGAGATAATTCAGAGAGAAAGCGATTACAAGAGGTTCGTAGACTTCCAGAAGATTTATGCCGATGTCGTGATAAAAATTTATCCGAGTTCATTGGAAAGCTCGGAGAGAATTTCCACCCTTCTCGGGATGGAAGAGATGTATCGTGTCAGACTAATCTTTACGAATATTTCCTTCGAGCTCGATCACGTCACCCTCAACGTAGATTTGTCCCGTCTAATAAAAGCCAGCGAAAGGGATTTCGCCATATCCTTTTTCTCCGACTACTACTACGGAAAAAGAGCGAGCTTTATAGATATAGACGGTTTTCTCAACGTGGAAATCTTCGAATCTTTGCTCGATGCTTTGAGAGAGGAAACGGGATACAACGTGAAATGGGAGGCTCTGGATTACGTGAATTCAATAGATGTGGCAAGACTTTTACTGTGCTGGAATCTGGTCGAAATCATCAAGATGAAAGAGTAATCGTTATATTCTTTTTTACAGAACTTTTTTTATGCATATCGCAGTTCTATCTCGCTGGAACGCTACTTGCGGTGTTGCTATGCATGCGGAACTTATCGTTTCTGAATTCCTAAAAATGGGTCACGAAGTTACGGTTTTCGCCCCCTACGTCGAATCTGCAAATAGATGGTGGCACCACAAAATCGTGAGAGAGGATGAGGACTTCGTCGTTAGGTGTTACGAGGAAAGACCGCCAGATGAGGAGGGAGGGAAAATAAACTTCGACGAGATCTTGAAGAGGGATTTCGATGTTTTGCTTGTGGAATCCTATGGAAGCGTGCCCCACTCAGATGTGCAAAAACTTGCTGGAGAATTGAAAAAGAAGGGAGTCAAAACTTTTGTAGTGATTCATGAGGGCTTCAAGAAGGATTTGAGGTATAACGACTATTCGAACTTCGAAAAGCTCGCAGTATTTGATAGCAGGTACATCAACGAGCTTCTCAGCAGCGTAAAGGATAAAACTACGGTAATACCCTACCCCTGCCATCCACTGAATCCAACGAAAAGGAAATTTGCTGAAGATGGTTTGAAATTCTTCAGCTTCGGAAGGCAGCCTGTTGAAGAGTATGAAGCGTTCTTCAAAGCTTTAGAATTTCTTGAAAAGAATTACGAATTCACCTACAGGGTGATAAGATCTAACGGGTTGCTTCCCTATGAGAGAGAATGGCTGATTCAGGAGAGGAAAAGGCTGAAAAACAATGAAGAAGTTTACGAAGAACTTCATAAAGTGGACGTTTTCATGATTCCAAAAGGAGAGACAAACGGAGTTGTAGTTTCTTCCACCCTCTACCAGTGCATGGGAGCTTTGATTCCAATTGTAGTCCCGAACACAAGACATTTTGAAATGCACGAGAGAGAAGTTGTGAAGTTCAACGATGCAGAGGATCTCTCAGAAAAGCTCAGAAAGCTAATAGAAGACGAAAACTACAGAAAAGAGATAGTGGAGAATGCGAAAAAATACGTTGAGGAGAACAACTCGAAGAAAATAGCAGAAAAATTCCTCAGACTTTTCAACGAACGTAGTTAAAATAAAAGCTTAATATTTGATTCTTCGCAAAATTAAGCGGTCGAAGTCTTCTAACAGCTTTATATTCGCAGGATTGACTTAAAATTGCCCGAGCCTCTCTTCGTAGGCTTTATAATCGACGACCTTGAAAATTCATCCGATGATGCGAATTCTGTGGCATACTCTTGTCCCATTTCATGAGACCACTCTTGAACATGATTTGGACTTGCAAAGTTCCGTAAAAACTGAGCAATGGGATTTGCCAAGGTTTTGTGAGTAAGATTCCCGTATATTATTTGCTGTTGAAACCACAAAAAAAATATAGCGATTGGTTAAAACACAGTATTGCTGGGTCCGTGGTCTAGTGGTTATGACGCCTGCCTCACACGCAGGAGGTCCCCGGTTCGAATCCGGGCGGACCCATTAAAACTCGAAGCTGTGTGATTGTTAATTCATTTTAAGAAATTCACGAGTAGAATTTCGAAAAACTTGCTTAAATTTGGAATATATTGACGAGCTGTGTCGAGTGGCCTTTCCTTGCCGTCAAGCTGATACGAATCTTTTTCAAGGTCCAGATACACCATACCATGG
>WAQS01000031.1 GCA_015520115.1 Ferroglobus sp. | reverse complement strand
CCCTTTATTCTCAAATCGTCGTAACTTTCGACTTTTCCGTGCTCAGGGCAGCTTTCCTTTATCATAGCCCTCCCGCAAACGCCACATCGCTGTATAAGTCCGCTTCCCTGCTGGATTGACACGAGAGCCCCCACTATGCTAACCTCCCTTGGAGGTAGAGGAATGTCTTCCTCAAGCTCCACTATGCTGCTAAATCTGTTCACGTTGATCTGCATTCTTCCCTGAAATGAGTCAGTTACAACATTCTTGAAAAGGTACGATTTACCCTCTTCGACCTCTTCTTTCCCGGATTTCGCCCAGATGACGAACTTTATCATTCCCGTTTCATCCCCTATCAATCCAACCTGAGAGACGTTTGGAGAAGAGGTGTCCCAAAGTTGGGCGACTTTAGCTTTAACGCTCACCCACACACCAGGTTTCGTTATTTCGGCAATTTTCACAAGAGGAGATTCTCGTTCGAAGAGGATTTCCCTCGGCAATCCGTGTTCTCGGATTAGGTAATTAGTGATCGTCCTTATTATCTCCCCCTCAGGAACTTTAAACTCGTTGAGAAGTAAATCTACCCGCTTTTTTATCTCACTCTTGTTAACCTTTACTCCATGCCTCTCGAACTTTTCGAGGATCTTTTGGGTGATTTCTTCGACTTTATCCATGAAAAAAGACTTTACAGATCTTGACTTAACACTTTCGCTTAATTTTTACGGAAAACAATTAATAGTCCAAAAATCATTTTACTACATGGAAGATTTAGCTAAGAAACTTGGAGCTGACGTTTTCGGAGTTGCAGATCTGGACTTGGTAAGGGATTATCCAACAATCCCAGACAACCTGCTTGAAGGTTTTAAAAGGGGAATCGTCATCGGAGTTAAGTTGAGCGATGCCGTTTTCGACTCTCTTCCTGCTTCAAGACCGCTTTACGCGAAGCAGTACGAAGTGGCAAACGCCACGCTTGATAGAATAGCCTTCATCCTTGCTAACGAGATAGAAAAGAAAGGATATAAAGCGATTCCAATCCCAGCTTCAAAGATTTTGAAAAACACAAACTGGAGAAGCTTTATTTCCCACAAAGCTATAGCGAGAGCTGCTGGAGTTGGATGGATCGGAAAATCCCTGCTTCTTGTAACGGAGAAGTACGGACCGAGAATTAGACTCGCAACAATTCTCACCGATATGCCTCTTGAAGCTGGAGAACCCATGAAAAATAAGTGTGGTAGCTGTAGAGAATGCATCGAAGCTTGTATAGTAAAAGCGTTGAAGGATTCCAATTTCGAGGACTATCCAAAGAGAGAGGAGGTTTTCGACGTTGAAAAGTGCGCAAAGAAACTCCAAGAGTTCGCATCAGATCCCGATATAGGATATATGGTTTGCGGAATTTGCGTTAAAGTCTGCCCATACGGATTAAAGAAATCGGGAGGCGAAAGTTGATCTCTCCTCTTTGCAAGAATTTGCGTAAACGCATTTTTCGCACATCCAACTTTCTTCTCTTTCTGGGATAATTCCCTTCTCAACCTTCCGGACTTTTTCTATAATTCTCAAAGCGTTGTATTTGTCCCTTCTGCTCACATTGATTCTCTCAAGCTTTCCGTCGTAGCAGTAGTATACGTATGCGGTGTCGAATCCGGTGAGGATGGAATAGCAGGCAGCTTTAATTCTATTTTCAAACCTCTCTTTTTTCGGAACTTTAAGAGAAACCCACAAAAAAGAGTTTTCGTGAACTTCATCGACTATTCCGCTTAACTTCAATTTTTCAGAATAGTAATACTGCTCCCACTTCAGCGGAATTAACTTTTCAAGCTCATCCGAAAATGTGAAGTTTTTGGAAGCTTCAACGAAGATGTCCCTTGCTTCTGGATAAAGTGTGGAGAACCTTTCAAACGCCCAGTCGTAGTCAAAACCCTTTCTTAGGCTGAGGAAAATTTCTCTCGCCGCCTTTAATGGCGTTGGAAAATCTCTTGGGTGATGAATTGAGAAGAAAGCAAGTCTTTTACATTTCACAAAGTTGACGACATCACTTACTCTTACCACAACGGAGATTTTATGTGGAAAAATTAAGCTTTTTGGTTTTAGGTTACGCGGAACAGACAGCACAAGCTTTAGCTTTAAAGTTAAATCTTCCGCTCTTTTCCGTCGACTTCTCAAAAATCTTTTCGAGTTCTGCAATCTCAATGTTCTCTGATTTCTTCTCTTTCCTCGCTGAAAAACTCATCAAGAGTCTTCATTGCGAACACCCTCAACGCTATCAATAAGAACCATATTTTCGCCTTCGCAAGCACCTCTAAAATCGTTATCGAACGAAATCAGATATTTTATCCCGTAAAATTTGCATGTAGCTAAAATTAAAGCGTCGTTTGGCAATAAATTACAACAACGTGAAAAGCTCCTGTATTTTGTTTTGATTTTTTAGCTCGTAACCCTTTTCCCAGTTATCGCCTCAAGATAACCATAAAAGCTTCGCTAAAAACTATAGCGTTCGAATAGAGTCTGAACTTACTCCTAAGCCCGGATAAATCCACCTTACCCTCGATATGGTTGATAAGGACGTTAGTATCGATAAACACCTTTAAATTCTCCATTCTTCTTCTACCTCTTCGAGCAACCTGCTGAGATTCTTGCCCTCGAACTTTCCCTGTAACTTCCTTAGATTATATTCGAGTATAATCTCCCTCTCAATTCTTTCGATTACTTTGTTCAAGTCGACAACTTTTAAAATTTCGTCGAGAACGTTTAATCTTAACAGTAATCTCGCCCATCGCAAAGTCCCGAATAAAGTCTTACGCATAAAAACTGTTTAAGAACTCTGAGAGTTCAAAAATCTCCAAACCCTAGTCTGACGAGTATTTCGTTTAGTTGTTTATTTATTAATTTCCTTTTCCTTTCTTAAGATAACTCCTAAGTCTCCAAGAAATTCATCCACGTTTCTATACTGCTCGTCCTCAAAGACACTTGCGCATCTCAAAAGACTCAAGTTGTAATCGTTTCTCCTCGCTTCTTCAATTGTTATAAGCCTCAGCGGTTAGATGCAGGTAAAACCATGCGGGGGGCGGGATTTGAACCCGCGGACCCCTACGGGACAGGGTCTTAAGCCCTGCGCCTTTTCCTGGCTCGGCAACCCCCGCAGCTCTGCAAAAATAATATACTTACTTTGGTTTAAAGAATTTGTGGGACACTTTGCGAAAGTATATAACTACTCGCGGTAGAACATTCAGCATGGGTAAATATGAGGGAAAAGAAGTTCCAGATGAAGAGGACGAACTCCTACTTAAACTTGCTGAAAGACAGCTTAAAGCCGATTACCGCCGAAGCCTCGGTAAAGAGTTTGAGAGAAGATACCTGGATGCCAAAATCAAAGAGTTGCTGAAAAAGAAGACTAAGTAGTTACTGAAAATATAAAAGAGATTCGATCTCGTTGCTCCAACGAAAGTTACCATCAATCGCAGCTCAAAACTACATTTGTTTTAAATTCGTAAGAGCAAAAGCTTAAACGAACGTTCTTGGAAAAGGAAGCGCAAAATATTCGCTAAAGGTTTCCCACATAGCTGTTTTACATAATGGTTGAATTGCTACACGCAGTCGTAAACTCTGCTTCGCTTGTCAACTCTCAAAATACGCACATCATTCCCTCTGACAGAATAAATGATTCTGTAATCGCCGACTCGAACACTATAAGTCTTATCCCTATCCTTGATCTTCTTGTAGAGCAGAGCAGAGGGTTGTTAGAGAGCAGTCTGAGCATTTCAACAATTCTCTTCCTCATTACAGCATCGAGCCTGTCAAGAAACTTCTTTGCCTGTCGGCTGAGAAAAAACCTCGTACATCATTCAAGTGAAAACTTTTCCCCTCTCTCCATCTTCACATCGATCTCGTCGAGTTTCTTCAGCTATTCCTCGCTGAGTTCCTCGAATCCCATGAAGTTGTCCAGCTTACTGTTTATGACTTCAAGCTGCCTCTCAATTCTCTGCAGGTGTTCGAGAATTGTATTTTCCTGCATATTCAATGAATTGTCTAAAGAAGTAGATAAAAGTTACTTAGAGCTTGGTTATAATCAATTTATCGTCTCTTACTTCGATTCTAAGTTCATCACCATGCCT
>WAQS01000030.1 GCA_015520115.1 Ferroglobus sp. | reverse complement strand
TTTTAAATTCATCATCGCTAAACGGTTTCAGTACATTGGACTTAGAAAGACTGTACAATTGGATTTTGGCCATGGTTGACAACCAGCACATAATCATCGACAACGAGCACTGGAGATTGTTTTTTGAAACTATTGAAAGGATCGAAGATCAAAACATCCTGAACAAATTTTACGAAAAAGTGAGAAACTCCGGTATAGCACACGGTTTTGAGTTTTTATACGAAGGGTACAACACTCCATTAAAGATTTTAAAAAGACTGGAATTCGGCGGGTGGGGGTATTTACTTAAAAAAGACGAAAGGACGTTTGTATTCGTTATAAAGAGCGGAATAGGATCGAAATTCGTAGAAAACTTTTTGAGAGGAATTTTCGAATCTCAAAACATTTCTGCGGAGATCACAAGAGGTGAAGGTAAGCTAATCATAAAAATTCTGTCAGAGTAAAAAATTTAGCTGAATTGACTCCCCTCATCGATGATTTCCAAGATTTTTGTTATTTTTTCGTCTCTTAGTTTTATCAATTCTTCGTACGACGTTTTCTTGATTATTTCGTACTGTTCCATTTCTTTTAAGATCTTCTCGAAAGATCCACGCGGATATTCAGTCCAATCTGCCAGATCTCTCCAGCGAAGGCTAAAAGAATCTTTTAAGGATTCCAGAAAATGTTTGAGACCATCTGCTCCACCTCCAAGATGATACGTTAGAAAAACACCGGTTACAACCCATCTGAGCGCCGGTCCGTATTTTATAGCCATGTCAATTTCTTCGGGAGTTGCCACCCCAGTTAAAACGAGGTTTACAGCTTCCCTCCAAAGAGCTGCAGTCAGTCTGTTTGCGATCATTCCGGGAACGTCTTTTCTAACCACAATGGGTTTTTTACCAAGTTGTTGCATAAATTCTACAGTTCTCTTAACCGTTTCTTCGTTTGTCAGTTCGCCAGGTACGATTTCCACGAGTGGTATTATGTGCGGTGGGTTGAATGGGTGGACAGTTATACACCTTTCTGGATGTTTTTTAGCAGCTTTCTGAATTTCGGATATCCTTAAACCTGATGTGCTTGTTGCGAGAATTGTTTTTTCATCAGCTAATTTGTCCATCTCTTCAAATAGATTCTTTTTTATCTCATAATCCTCAGCCGCCGACTCCTGAACGTACAAAACGCCATCTAACGATTCTTCAAGGTCTTTAGCCGCATGAATTCTGCTCAGGATTTTTTCTGTATCGTTACCTTTTCCAGTAACCCTTTGTAAAGTTTCTATGTATGTTTTCACGTTCTTCATAGCTTTTTTAATTGCATTTGAGTCTATATCGTAAATTTTTACATTGCAACCGCTCCAAGCGAATAAGGCTGCCCAGCTACCACCAACAGTTCCCACCCCAACACAGGCGACGCTTTTCAAACTATCACCCAGATATAATTGATTGCCATTTTTAAATGAAGTTTTTTAAGAACAAGTTATTAACACAGCCGAAACAAGAAAAACTCATTTAAACTTCTTGCAGAAGCATTTAGTGAATGAAAATAATTCAGGACACAATACACGGCACGATAAAACTTGAAGAATGGCAGCTTGAAGTTATAGACACCGCCGCTTTTCAGAGGTTGAGGAGGATAAAGCAGCTCGGTTTCGCAAACTTGGTTTATCCCGGAGCGAATCACACTAGATTTGAGCATTCTCTTGGGGCTATGCACTTAGCGAGAAAACTCGTTGAGGATGAGGAAGTCGTTGCCGCTGCTCTACTCCACGACATCGGACACACTCCCTTCAGTCACTCCGGAGAAAAGATAATTGAAAGATACGCCCGAAGAAAGCACGAAGATGTTAAGGAAATAATTAGAGAGAATTTCGAGGAAATACTGGATAGACACGGAATCGATGTGAAAAAAGTGATAAGGAAGGTAAAAGAAAGTCCAGT
This sequence comes from Ferroglobus sp., assembly GCA_015520115.1. Classification (GTDB taxonomy): domain Archaea; phylum Halobacteriota; class Archaeoglobi; order Archaeoglobales; family Archaeoglobaceae; genus Ferroglobus. The sequence goes on along the minus strand of WAQS01000030.1, from coordinate 8,172 downwards.
CAGCGGAGATATAGATGTGGATAGAATGGACTACCTTGTGAGAGATTCCTATTACACCGGCGTAGCTTACGGAGTTTTCGACGTTCAGAGACTGATAGAGAAGATGTACTTCGATGGAAAAAGGCTTATAATCGAAGAGGGCGGAATTAGGGCTGCTGAATCGATGCTCGTTTCAAGGTTCATGATGTATTCAGCAGTCTATTACCATCACGTTTGCAGAATAGCTAAGAAAATGTTCGAAAAAGCGTTAGTGTGGATGATCGAGAGCGAAGAGCTTTCTATCGAGGAGCTTCAAAAAATGGACGATTACGATGTCGTGGCTTTGATGAGGAGGAGCGAAGATTTCCCGAAATCCATAATAGAATCCCTTGACCGGAGAGATCTGTTTAAGAGAGCCGTTTATGTTAGTTTGGATAAAGTCGGAGTGAATCTGAAGAAGGTTAAGCCATGGAGGGCTGAGCAAATCATCGCTGAAGAGTGCGGAATTGACGAGAACTTCGTTATAGTTGACATTCCCGAAGAGAGGAGCGAGGAGTACGGAGCGCTGGTTGAAATGGAAGGAGAGGTAAAAAGGCTGGATGAAGTTTCTAAGATAGTTCAAACTCTCAAAAATTTGCAGAGCGAACTGCTCAAATTTGGTGTTTACACGAAAAAAGAGTACGTCGATAAAGTTCAGAAAGTGGCTTACGACATTTTCAACATAGAAAAAACAAAGCAGAAAAAGCTGTTTTAATCTCTTCCGTAAACTCCCACGAGAACGCCTTCTGCAATTACATGACCTTTCATCTTTTCCAAAAGCTCTTTCTTCGTCTCAACGCTCTCATCAATTTTCACATCAAGAGCGTAGACCTTGAAGAAGTATCTGTGCTTTCCAGACGGTGGACAGGGCCCGTTGTATCCGTATTTACCGAAGTCGTTTCTCAGTTGCACCGCATGAAACGGCTCCTCTATGATCCTTCCATGAGGAATTCCTTCGGGAATTTCGTTCTCGGGAGGAGCGTTGAAGAGAATCCAGTGGGTGAAAACGCCAAGAGGAGCGTCTGGATCTTCGCAAATTATAACAAGAGATTTCGCGTTCTCGGGTATGTTTTCTATACGAAGAGGGGGAGAGACATCGCTGCCATCGCAAGTGTACTTTTTCGGAATCTCACTCATGTTCTCGAAAACGGACTTAACTTCCATCTTTTTTTCCACTTCTACCACCTCTTTCTGAGTACATCCAACCAAGACTATTGATAGCAGAGCCGCAAGCATAAGCACCCTCATAATTTTACTTTCCTCCTTTGACAAATAAGTTTTCTCAATTATATTTTTAGACAATTTTAATCAAAATTGAAAAATGAATAAAGTTAATAAATGCTCTTCTAAGAATAAAACTATGAAACTTGAAGCGGTGAAGATAGAAAATCCGGAGAACAAGTACCAAGTAATTATCGGGCAGGCGAACTTTACAATTTTCACCTGCGACGACATCTTCAGAGCTTTGCTAACGGCTGTGCCGAACATAAAGTGCGCTGTAGCTATGAACGAAGCGGCTCCAAAACTAACGAGAGTAACTGGCAACGACGAAAAGCTCAAAGAATTGGCTGCAAAAAACGCGTTAAACATCGGAGCAAGCCACGTTTTCGTCGTTTTCGTAGAGAACGCTTTTCCGATAAACGTTCTTAACACCATAAAACAGCATCCAGCTGTCTGCAACATATATGCTGCTTCTGCCAATCCGATGGAGGTGATAGTAGCTGAAACTGAGCTTGGAAGGGCTGTTCTTGGAGTTGTGGACGGACAGGCTGTAAATGCTATAGAAAACGAGGAACAGAAGAGGGAAAGGCGAGAGCTGGTCGAAAAACTCGGGTACAAACTTGACTAAGCAGCCGAAACAATCTTTATCACATCGTTGTGTTTAAGTTCGTAATCTTCTGAGATTCTCCTCTTCTTTTTTGCATCTATTGCGTAGATGTACTTTTCTCCGATTTCTGTGTGAATTTTGTAGGCAAGTTCCCTTGCGGTAGTTCCTTTTTTTACGAGCAAAGCATCCGGCAAAACGTTGCCTTTCGTGTCGGTGTACTTGTTCTCGTCCTCGACCGGATAAACCACGATATAATTTAGCTCATCGAAAACCACCTTGTTTATGATCCTTTGAACCCCCGTTCCTCCGAATCTTTTCATGAAATTTCTGATTTTCTCAAGTAGGTTTCTCTGCTTCTCGTTGAGTTCTTTCAAGATTTTGAAATCTTCATCCCCGGGAAGGTACTTGATGTAGTTGTTTTTCGCCGCCATCCTTAAAGCCAATTCGTAGTAAGCTGAGCACGGTATTGCGCCGATTTTTATGAGCTTATTAATGAACTCCTCTGGAGCTTTGTCGGCTTTGTTTGCCGCTATTATCGATTTAAATCTAATCTTTCTGAGCTTTTTAGCTAAAGATAGCAGCTCTTCATCGCTAATGCTGAATATATCCACATTCCTCGTCGCCTCTTTTACCATAACCTCATTGAATCCCAGTCCAGCCAAATTTTCAGCCAAGTACTTTGCCGGGTCTCTCTTCTCCATGCGAATTCTCCTGATAATTTTGTCCCAATTTCTCTTTAAAATTCCGAAAAGCCACATGTCCAGCTCTTCTTCCAAAAACTTCACGTCTTCTATCGGATCTCTCGCTCCCACTTCAACCACGTTTCCCTCTTCATCAGTTGATCCGCTTGCGTCCACTACATGAATAATCGCATCAGCCTGCCTTAAGTTGTCAAGGAAAGCATTTCCCAGACCTCTACCCTTATGAGCCTCCGGAACTAATCCAGCAACGTCTATGATTTTTACCGGAATGAACCTCCACCCCTCAACGCAGTTTCCGCAGGGATAGACGTTAAGCTCCTTACAAACGCACTCCACTCTAACATGAGCGACACCGACATTCGGCTCTATCGTCGTGAAGGGATAATCCGCTATTTCCGCATCGGCCATTGTTGAGGCTCTGAAAAAAGTGGATTTTCCGGCGTTCGGCTTTCCGGCTAAGCCGATTTCTATCATCTAAGTCCCCACCTCTCGTACTCTCCGGCTTCTCTTGTTCCAATTAAAGATCGCAGGAGCGTTTTGTTACTCTTCAGAAAGTTTGCAAACTCCCTCGTTATCTCACCTTTCTTTTCGAAGTACTCTATAATCTCGATCGCCTCATCTTCAGTTTTGCACCTTTCCAAGTGGTCCAAAACATCAGGAACTTTGGCTGACTCTATCTCCCGATACAGGTTCGGAAACATCCTCCTGAACTTCTCTCTGTCCCAGCTCATCAATTTTGATCAACTCCGGAATTTCAACATTCTCCTTAATCCACACACCTTTCCTTCCCACAATACTCCCCTCAACGCTGCAACCTTCCTCCATGAAGACTTCTTCCCCTCTTACGAATCCGTAAATCTCGCTTTCCCTTGCGATGTAGATCTTTCTTCCCTCCACCGCTCCGTGTACCTTCGAAGAAGTTATAGCGATATCTCTCCCCTTAACACTCCCGAATATCTCGCAGTCCCTCAGCAGTATATTCTTCCCCCTGAGGTTTCCGACAACTCTCGAAGATGCTATCTCAGCGTTTGCATTCAGTTCGATGAACTCTAAAGAAAGCTTGCTGTTTTCCGGAATTATCAACGGATTTTCGAAGTCCTCTTCAAAGAGTTTTTCCACCTCTTCAATCCTCCCAAGTCTCAGAAGTTCGAGTATGTAAACGAAAAGGAAAATTATTATTGGAAGGGGATCTTGAATCGTTATCAAACCCTTTGCTTCGAACCCTTCCTTTATCCTAACATTCCTGCCAATCTCCAAATTTCCGTAAACGACGAGCTTTCCATTTATCGAAGAAAATTCTCCTATGTATGCGTCTCCCTTGCAAAAAACGCTTCCGTCAATCGTTACCCAAGAATCGAGCCTTACCTCCTCGCAAACTACATCTCCCTTAATGTGACACCTCTCTCCTATAACGACTTTCTTTCCAGAAACGCCGTAGTCGAGTTTGGAGTTCGCTCCTACTATTACGTCTCCTTCGTGGTAAAGCATCCCCTCATCGAACTTCGCTGAGTTGACCCTGAAAACTTCAAGCATAGTTTGCCTTAAGCTCCAAACTTTTTAGCTTTATCTATCAAATCAAGCACGATGTTCATAACATCCAGTCCCCTTATCCTGCAAAGCCCGCCTTTATAGGCTGTGAGCTCGTTGAATTCCTCGATATCGTCAACTCTCACACCCTCGTAAACTATGGTTATCGGCACAGCATCGGCAGTGTGTTCTTTGATTGTCACCGGCGTGCTGTGATCTCCGCATAAGACCAAGCAAACGTTGCTGAAGTCTAAATTAAGCACTGGCTTTAAAGCTCTGTCAATCTTCTCTATGAACTTCATCTTTCCTTCGAAATCACCGTCATGTCCGTATTCGTCGGTAGCTTTTATATGAAGAAGAACGAAATCGTGGGAGTTTAGAGCTTCCAGGGCAAGTTTAACCTTTAAATTCAAGTCGGTGTCCTTTCCACCGGTTATTCTTTCGTGTTCTATTACATCCCCTCCAAGAATTCTTCCAACTCCCTTTATCAGCGTCGTTCCGGCAACAACAGCAAGTTTCATTCCGTAACGCTCCTTAAAGCTTGGAACGTGGGGAACTTTTCCAGCACCTCTCAAAAGAAGGACGTTGGCTTTTAGTTCTCCTCTTTTCTCCCTTTCAATGTTGAAGGGATGGTTGTCAAGAATCTCATGAGTTTTTTCCATGAACTCGTTAACGATTTTAGCCGTGAATTCAGCCTCTTCGCTAAGAGGAACGCATTTTTTCACTTTTTCTCCTATCTTTTTCGGATCTGTATCTGTTATTTTGTCCGACAAGTTCTCCCCTCTTAGAACGAGAGCTCCTCTGTGTCCGCTTCCCCTCTTTAAAATGAATTCCACTTCGAGCTTCACATTTTCGTTTATAGCTTCAACGAGTTCGTCCGTGTTGCTTATTCTCCCAGCCCTTCTGTCAACAACGACTTTATCGAAAACGCTTCCTTCACCTTTTACGGTTCCGAAATTAACTCTAAAGGCGACATCTCCGGGCTTGACATCTATTCCGGCTCCAGCAGCCTCTATTGGTCCTCTACCCGTGTAGTATTTGTACGGATCGTAGCCGAGCAAAGCTAAATGAGAGGTGTCACTTCCCGGTCTTATTCCCGGAGCTATCGTGTCCATAATTCCGTTTATTCCTCTTTTGGCAAGTTCATCGAGAACTTCTTTGTTAGCAGAAGAAAGAGGAGTTTTTCCGTTGACGGGGCGATCTGAAACGCCGTCTATTACGATCATCAGAACCTTTTTCATGGAAGGAAAAAAGCGGTGTGGAATAAATTTTTTCCCCCGCAAGATTTAAATGTCGTTTACCGAACACGTGTTCGGATGAAAGTAGGCTTACTCGGCTGCGGAAACCTCGGAAGGATAATTGTCGAAAATGCCGAAAAATTTGGAGTCGAGATAGTTTCCTTATACGATAGAGAATACTCAAAGGCGGTTGAGCTATCGAAAATTTGTGGAAAGCCGTGTAAAAGTTTTGAGGATTTCGTAAAGGGAGATTTCGATTTCGTAATTGAAGCAGCCTCTGCTGAAGCTGTTAAAGAATACGGAGAGAGGATCCTCGAAAATGGAAAGAATCTCGTAGTTCTCAGTACGGCAGCACTTATCGACGAGGATCTGCTGGAAAAACTGAAAAGAAAAGCTAAGGAATTCGGAAAGAAGATATACGTTCCAAGCGGAGCGATAGCTGGTTTAGACGGATTGAGCGTCCTCAAATTCTTCGAAAGCGAGGTAAAGCTTGTAACGAGGAAAAATCCGAAAGCTTTTGGAAGAAATTTGGGATTAATTTTCAAAGGTTTCGCAAAAGAAGCCGTGAAAAAATTTCCGAGAAATTTGAACGTAGCTTCAACGATTTCTCTCGCAACTGGAAAGAACGTTGAGGTGGAAGTTTACGCTGAAAACTTGGAAAGCAACATCCACGAAGTTTTGGCAAAGTGGGAGTTTGGAGAAATCTACGTTAGAGTGGAAAACGTTCCGAGTAAAAACGTGAAGAGTAGCTATCTTGCTGCTTTGTCTGCTTTATCTCTTTTGAGGAACTTGAAAGAAGAGGTGGTCGTGTGGTGAGAGAAAAGATCGAGAGATTAAAAAAGGAAAAGAACGCGATAATTCTCGCCCACAACTACCAGTTGCCGGAAGTTCAAGATGTCGCAGACTTCGTTGGCGATTCTTTGGAGCTTTCAAGGAAAGCTGTGGAAAGCGATGCAGAAATTATCGTCTTTTGCGGAGTCGATTTTATGGCAGAAACTGCCAAAATTTTAAATCCCGACAAGAAGGTTCTCCACCCAGTTCCGGATGCCCAGTGTCCAATGGCACACATGCTTTTGCCCGAGATGATAAAGGAGGAGAAGAGAAAACATCCCGAGGCAAAGGTTGTTTTGTACATAAACACAACAGCCGAATGCAAAGCGTATGCAGACGTCATCTGCACTTCCGCAAACGCTGTAAAGGTTGTTGAAAGCGTCGACTCAAACGTCGTCATATTCGGTCCAGATGCTAACCTTGCGGAGTACGTTCAGAGCAGAGTACCAGAAAAAAAGATTATTCCCGTGCCAAACTTCGGGAAGTGCGTCGTTCACGTTTTATTCACAAAAGAGGACTTGGAAAAATGGAGGAGGAAATTCCCACAGGCGAAGATTGTAGCACATCTTGAATGTAGGAAGGAAGTTTGGAGCTTGGCTGATTTAGTAGCTTCCACCGGTGGAATGGTAAAAAACGCCTGCAAGCACGATATATGGGTTGTTTTCACGGAGAGGGAGATGTGCTACCGACTGAAAAAAGTCTACCCAAAAAAGGAGTTTTATCCGGCAAGAGAGGATGCTGTGTGTTTGAATATGAAAAAGATAACGCTCAATGATGTTTACCACTCCCTCGCTGAGGAAAAACACGAGGTAAACGTTCCAGAGAATGTTGCGGCGAAAGCGAAAAAAGCCATAGAAAGAATGCTTGAGATAGCATGACTCTGAAAAAATTGCTCGAATTCGTTGAAGAAGACTCTCCTTATGGAGATTTGACGAGCGAAATTCTTCCCGATGTTAATGTTGAAGCCGTTATCGTAGCAAAACAGAGGGGAGTTGTGGCTGGATTAGAAGAGGTCAAAGAGCTTTTCGAACATTTCGGAGCTGAGGTAAAGCTCAGTAAGAAGGATGGACAGGAAGTTGAGAAAGGAGATATTTTGATGATTGTCACTGGGAACGTGAAAAAAGTTTTGCTCGTAGAAAGAGTTGCTTTGAACGTTATTGGCAGAATGAGCGGTATAGCAACGAAAACGAGAAGAATCGCTGAAAAAGTCAAAAAAGTTAACTCGAAGGTTAGAATAGCCGCCACAAGAAAAACCTGTCCCGGAATGAGATTGTTCGATAAAAAAGCCGTTTTCGTCGGAGGGGGAGAAATTCACAGATATTCTCTGAGCGATTGTATTTTGATAAAGGACAACCACCTTGCGGTGATTCCTCTTGAGGAAGCTATAAGGAGAGCGAAATCCCTGAGCTTGTACAAGAAAGTTGTTGTGGAAGTGGGTGATGCAGAGTCTGCTTTAAAAGCTGCTGAGCTCGGAGCTGACGTTATAATGTTCGACAACATGGATGTCGAGGAAATCGAAAGAGCTATTAACGAATTAAAAAGGAAAGGGCTTAGAGAAAGAGTCATATTGGAAATTTCTGGAGGCGTAACTGAAGGAAATATTGTCGATTATGCGAAGCTTGACGTGGACGTGATAAGCATGGGCGAGCTTACTCACTCGGTGGAGAACTTCGACGTAAGCTTGGAGATTAGGAAGGTTCTGAAATGAAGACTCAGGCTGTTCTCGTTCTTGTTTTAGTGGTAACTTTATGTGCTGGAAACTTCGATTACGGAGTTAAGTACGAAGCGAGGGTTCTGAAAGTCGTTGACGGAGACACTTTCTATGCTGAGGTGAACGGGGAAAAAGTAAAAATTAGGGTTCTCGGAATAGATACGCCAGAGATAATAGCTGAGAAAAACAAACCGATGGAGTATGGAGATATAACCAACTTAACCTGTCTTGCCCTTTGGGGGGTTAAAGCTAAGGAGTTCGTCAAGAGGGAGTTAGAAGGGAAAGTCGTGCTTATCGAATTCGACAGAAAAGCTGGAC
>WAQS01000029.1 GCA_015520115.1 Ferroglobus sp. | reverse complement strand
TAGAACTCGTTCTGAGAAAGCTTAATTTCGACGAGAGAGTGAGTGTAAAAAATTAATGTAAGTGGAATGCACACAGTTTACCATGGTCAAAACAATAACTGTAGCGGATTAAGGGAAACAGGAGCTTTTCAGAGGTCATAAGGAAGCTTTTAAAAGCGAGAAAGAGAAATTCGGACGTTCTCGTAAAGATATTTGGTGTGCTAAGCGAGGAAGAAACTGAGGTGGCAAAAAAGAAAATCAAAGAAGTCGAGAAGGAGTTTGAAAGATGGCAGTCCTCGATACAAATGTAATAATCGAAATAGCCAGAGGAAACAGAGAAGTTTTGAATACAGTCTTGGTGGAGAACGATTACTTCTACATCACATCTATCGTTCGAAATAAAAGTTGGCACGCCGAAAATAGTAGAACTGAACCTCATGAGTTCTTTGGAGTGTCTGAGCTTTGATAGAAAATCAGCTGATTTGGCAGCAGAACTCCACAAGAAGCTGAAAAAGGATGGGAGAATGATTAGTTTGAAGGATCTGTACATCGGCGCAATCTGTCTCAGCAATAAAGAGAAGCTAATTACGATGGGTTCGGACTTCGAGGTTTTGCGTGACTTCGGTCTTGAAGTATCGATCATTAAACAGTAATCGGCTGTTTTTCGGGTAGTTACGGAAATTATATACCACAATTTTAGTCAAAGCTTTGTCTTTTTCGGCTAATCTGAAAAACCATTTAAATTTTCATTCAAGCTGGAGACAATCCATCTCAAATCACGTAGCTTATCGAATTCAGCTTTAAACTCTTTTAAATCTTTCCGTGTGGAGTTGTTATTGATTCTCCGACCCTCTACTACTTTGCTGAACGTCCACAGCTTTGCTCGTTCAAAATTTTCGATTAATCGGATTTTATTGGCTCGCCGAAGCTGTTTAGGAAGACTTCCTCCTTGGAAAAGGGATGCGCCATCAAAACCCCACCACTGTTATATATTTCCTCGTTTCGGCTTAATGTGGGTGTTCGAAATGCCGTTGCTGAGGGAAGAAGACAGAGAATACCTCAGAAAGGAGTTCGAGAAAATTTTAAAGGATAAAGTAAAGGTTCTCGGATTTGTTAAGGGCGAGGACTGCAAGTACTGTAAGGAAACTAAGGAACTGCTTGAAGAGGTAGCATCCCTCTCCGACAAAATCGAACTCGTTTTTCCCGAAAGTGGGGAAGAGTATGGAATAAAAGAAGTTCCGGTTGTGGTCGTTCAGGACGAAGAAGGAGAGCTTGGAACGAGAGTGAGGTTCCTCGGGATTCCCTCGGGATACGAATTCACAAGCTTGGTGAAGGACATAATGTATGTTTCAACAAAAACCCTTGAAATATCCGAGTCAACGATTGAAGAGCTGCAGAGTATTGAGAATGAAATTCTGATTGAAGTTTACGTAACTCCAAGCTGTCCTTACTGTCCGAGAGCGGTTTTACTTGCCCATCAATTTGCGATGGTTAGCGAGAAAATAACAGGAGTTATGGTTGAATCCTACGAATTTCCGGCAAAAGCTGATGAGTGGAATGTCATGAGCGTTCCTCATACTGTGGTGAAGAATATAGAGAAGGGAAGTGTTGGAGAGTTCATAGGAGCCTACCCAGAAAGCTACCTGCTTAAAGTCGTCAAGGATGTTGATGCTGGAAAGGACGTTAAGCTCAGCTGAAAGAGTAGACCTCTCTCATTTTCTCAGTTTTTATTAAATACTTCTCTTCATCCCTCGCTATTACTCTCGCTGCATGCTCCGCCAAAGACTTGTAAAATTCGCAGTAGTAGGACTTGTTAAACATGCTTCCACTCTCCGAATATATCTCAGCCGGACAGGGTGAGCCGCAGAGATGCTTAGCCCAGCAGTCAGCGCATTCTGGAATTTTCTCAACGATTCTTTCAATCATCTCTGGAAACGGGTTTTTTGGATCAATTTTCTCAACATTCTTTCTAAATTCGTTAAATCCGAGAAATTCTCCGCAAGGATAAACCCCGTCTGGAGCGAGGCAGACGAAGAGTCTACCTCCCCCGCACGGAGAGATGTCGCACTGCAGAACCCTCGAAGTTGGTGCGATAAATCCAAGGACGACGTTTGCGAAATCACCTATCACTATTCTCCTCCCCTCCTTCGTAAGCTCTATGGACCTTTCAACGGCTTTAATATACTCTTCGGCGAGCTTAATCGGATTCTCTCTTAGCTCTCTCGCTTTTTCCGTCGTTCCTCTCACGGGATTCATGAGGGCTACGCTAACGTAATCTGAGAGGAATTCAACCATTTCCGCAAGATACGGAGCGTTAATTTTTGTAATCGTAGTAATAGCAATTCTCGAGCAATCGTAATCTGATAGGATTTTTAGAGTTGCTACAGCTTTTTCAAAGTGTCCTTTTCCTCTCAAAACGTCGTTAACCTCCTTTTTCGGTGCGTCTAAGGATACGCCAACGTTAAATTCGTTTTCAGCAAAGAAATTTAGATCCCTTTCAGTAACATCAATGCAGTTCGTTTGAATTCCGAATTCCAAATCGAAGGTTTCAGCCACCTCGAAAATAATCTCTCTCGCTAAGATCGGCTCGGCTCCGTGGAAAATGACGTTCTCAACGTTGTTGAATTTTTCGAGAGCCTCCTCTATCTGCTTAATGCTTAGAACGCTCTTTTTCTTCCTTCTGCTTCTCGGAATGTAGCAGTAAGGACAGTTCGCATTGCAATCGTCGATTACGTTGAGGTAGAGCGTTCTCACGTCCACAGTAAACCTGAACTCGTTCAGCTTAGCGAGAAGCTCTTCAGCAACCTTTTCCCTCAAACTTTCAAAATCCTCTCCCTCTTCGTAGACAGCCCAGAAAAGGGAATCCGGATCTAAAACGAAGTTCTTTCCGTCGAATTTCCAGAACTTCATTTCACCACCTCAAAAATTAAAAGGGAGAGTTTTTGCTTACGACGTAGTGGGTTAGTCCTCCCTCCGCTTTGCACTCAAGTTTGTAGGACTTCATCGAGGATAAAATTGGTTGTAGAGTATTTTAGTGGAACGTTTTTATTACATTTGTATTACAACAAGGGGTGCTTTCTAACCCTGCTCAAAATCGAGCCGTACTTCCCTAAGATTGAGTTTGCTACAACCTCAAGCTCGACTTCCCTTGTTCCTTCGTATATTTCGAGAACCCTCACGTCTCGGTACATCCTCGAAATTGTTGAAGAGACGAAACCGTGCCCACCAAAAATCTGCAGAGCTTCTGTTACGACTTTTTGAGCGACTTTGGCTGTGTAGTACTTAGCCATAGC
>WAQS01000028.1 GCA_015520115.1 Ferroglobus sp. | reverse complement strand
TAGCTTACGACAACACTTCCTCTCCCGGCTGAGACTATTATCTTCGCTGGAATGCCGGAGAGGACGTAATTGACCCCCTCGTTCCAAACCTCAAGATCGAATTTTTTCGAAATAAGCGAAGCGGCTATATGGATCGGAGCGGTGGGAAAAATGTATTCGGGCTTTTCCTCCTCGACAATCTCAAGCAGCTCTTGAATTTCTCCTCTCACGAACCTTCCTCCGAATTTTTCAACGTTAATCTCTCTGTTAACGAGACAGTTTTCGTCAACGTCTATCACCACGAATTCCCTACTATTTTCTATCAGCCACTCAACAGCCTCTTTTCCGTATTTTCCTCCTCCGTAAACCACGTCCACGCTAAAAGTTTGCTGAAGGATTGAAAACGCTTTCCAAAACTTTAGGGTTACCGAAAAATTTTTATATTTTAGGCTATCCTAAATTTAACGGTGTTAAGTATGCTGGGGCAGTTCGTGATAGCTCTCAGAGAAGGTTTGGAGGCTGTGCTGCTTGTTGCAGTGTTGATAGCCTACTTAAAGAGGAGCGGCAGAGCTGGGGAGATACCTTACGCTTACTACGGAGCAATTGCAGCGCTTCTCATAGGATTTGCCACAGCTTTCGGAGCTATTTCAATCTACGGAGGATTGGAAGAAGAGCAGAAAGTTATCTTTGAAGCCCTCGCCTCATACTTGGCTGTGGCTGTTTTAACTTACATGATCTTATGGATGGCCGGAAAAAACGTTAGGGAGGAAGTTGAAAGCAAAGCTAAGAAAAAGTTTGTCTGGGGGATAGCTTTAATATCCTTCGTCTTCGTCGTAAGGGAGGTCGTTGAGACAGTGTTGTTCCTAACTCCGTTTGCCGCAAGAGATCTCTACGGAACTGTGCTCGGAGCTATTGCCGGGATTGGTTTAGCAGCATCGCTGAGCATCGCAATCGTCAAGCTTGAATATAAACTCAGTCTCAGAAAGTTCTTCTACGTCACAAGCGTTCTGCTGACGTTCATAGCTTCGGGGCTTGTGGGCTACGGCACCCACGAGCTTGTTGAGTTCTTAGAGGAAAAGGGTTATGAGAGCTGGCTCTTTGAGGAAGCTTACAGCTTAGGGTTGGATGAGAGCAATCCGTTGCATCACAAAGGCATCGTCGGGGGAATTTTCGCGGTTCTATTTGGATATTCGGCGAGCATGGAGTGGATAAGAGTATTCGTTCAATTCGGCTACCTGCTCGTTTTCTTAGCGGCAGTCAACCTTAAATACGGTGTTTTATCGACGAGAAAGGAAGTAAAAAGGGTTAAAGAGGTAACCGAATGAAAAGAGCTCTGCGTAATCGTTATATTCTCCTTTTTACTTACTTTTAACGCCCGCAGAACCCCGCGGGCTGATAAGCATGAGGTTCCGTGGGCACAGCGGGCGTACAAAACTATTTTCTGATTAACACATTATATTAATAATTTATGCTAAACAAGCTTATTTTTCATTTTTACCATCGGCAAAAGCCGAACGAAAATGTAATATTGAGCTGTGCTAAGTTTAAACAATACACACATGATTTATAATTGCCAATTTCGTTGGAGGTGTTGTTGTGCCCATCGTAAATGGCTCGAAAACGTTCGTTCACCTCCTGGAAATTCTTTCAAGAAAATGGTCTCTTGTGGTGGTTTATCTCCTAATTGACGGTGAGAAGAGGTTTTCTGAGCTTGAAAGGTCGATTAGTGGGGTTTCACCAAAAGTTCTTACTCAGACTCTTTACACCCTTACGAAGTATGGAATAGTGGAAAGAGAGGTTGACACGTCGTCTCCAATCAAGGTGAGGTACAAGTTAACAAAGAAAGGCAGAGAACTTGCGAGGATAGTTGAGGAGATAAAAGAATGGAGTGAGAGGTGGGAGAATTTTTGAGGGTGGCACTTTGCACTTGCAAAGGGAAGATCGAGAGGGAAGAATTGAAAAAACTTGAGAAGAGCTTTGACGTGCGAGTATTTGACAACCTCTGCGAAGAGAAGCCGGAGGAATTTTTCGATGTTGTGGGATGCAGCTACAAACTCGTTGGCGATGTGGGAAAGTTTCAGATAGATCTGAACGATCTGATATTTCTCAGGCAAGATAATGCGACTGGAAAAGCTGAACTTCTACTTAAAGCTTATAGAAAAATGTTTGAAGTGGAAAGGGAAGTAATGAGGATAAATGTTAGCTCTTCTTTCCTTGTTGAAACTGATGACGTTGAGTTTGCAAAGGAACTTCAAAAAATTTTCACTCCGCTTTACGTTGTTACAAGAAACAAAGAGATGAAGGGAGTGGGGATACCGATAATGGGCAAAGTTACCGGATTTGAAGGAGAGCTCGGAAGTTTCAGAGTTTTCATAGATGGAGTGAACATGCACACCGGAGAAGCTGTTGAGAGCGTTGTAGTTTCTCAGCTGCTCATTCCCGGGATGAAATTAAGAAAGGATGGCGCTTTTAATGTGAAAAGCGATGTTCTTAATGCAATCTCGAACGTCGGAGAGTTCGCTAAATTCAAGGCTATCGAATACAACGCGAGCAGATGTGCAGCAAGCTTTAATGAAGTTTCTGGCTGTAAATTGTGCGAATGCGTGCATGAGTGTTTAATCAGAGAACGTTATATCCGTGTTGAACATAGAAGCTGTTTTGGATGCGGGAGGTGCGCATCTCTTTGCCCCACGGACGCTTTGAAGTTTAGCTTAATGCCGGAGGAAGTTGTGGAGGAAATTATAAACACGCTATCTGGTTATAGAGAGGAAAAAGTTCTTCTTTACGTCTGTAAGGAAGCTCTGGGTAAAGTTTATGGGGGTGAAAAAACCGGAACATTTTTCCCGGTTGTGGTACCGTGTGTGGCAGCTTTGTCTGAGGTGGATATAATTTACCCACTCCTGAGGGGATTTAGCGGGGTTTATGTGCTTCACTGCTCCGATTGTCCTCATGGAAGTTTTGATGGGTTGAAGCTTGCTGAGAGCATATGCGAAGCCTTTGATATCGACAACGTTGTTTGCAGTGAGGAATTTGATGAGAGGCAGATAGAAATGCTGCTGAAAAAATCTCCCGTTGATACCGAGTTTGATTTGAGGGGGAGTAACAAGAGGGAAAAACTTCTGGAAATCGTTAAAAGAGTTGAGGAAAAGAAGGAACTGAAAGTGCGGAAATTGAGCTTTCCGGGATTCGGTAAGGTCAATGTAAGTTACGCCTGCACCCTCTGCGAAACCTGTCACAAGATTTGTCCGACAGGGGCTTTGAAGAAGGAGGGCGGAAAGTTGAAGTTCTCCCACGGATTATGCATAGGATGCAAACTTTGTGAAAAGC
>WAQS01000027.1 GCA_015520115.1 Ferroglobus sp. | reverse complement strand
ATGTTAAATATATCTTTACATCTATGATACCACTTCCTGACTGCTTCGTAAGAGACTTTGAAGCCCATGCTTTTAAAAGCTTGCTCACATCCCTGAAAGATAAGCCAGAAAAGTACAAAACAATTGCCAGAGCTCTTATCTCGGTGCTTCTCCTTTCTCTCTTGAATAAACCCTTCTTCTTCAAAATTCTGGTTAGATAGTAGAGCATATTGACTCACGGAACTCTCTGATTAATATTCGTTTCTTCCTTAAATTGTCATCCTCCCAGTTTAATAACCAAAAAGTTTTTATAAGCTTGAAACGACGCTTTGGAATCGTTTAAGGTGGGGTGTATATGGTGTCTGAAGAGATTAGGGCGAAAGCTTTGGAGCTTGCAAGAGCGATAATCGGAAGTGAGGAGTATCAGAATTTTATCGAGAAAGAGGAAATTTTGAAAAATGACGAGGAAGCTCAGAACTTGCTTGTGGAGTTTCAGGATCTCCAACAGCAGTTCATTTCCTACCAGCTCTCTGGGGAGATGAACGAAGACGTGTTGAATAGGTTGACGGAAATCCAGAAGGCTTTAAATGAAAGAGAAAGCGTAAAGAACTTCATGGAAGCTTACAACAGGTTGCTCGATCTCCTCCAAGAGGTTAGCGACATTCTTAGCGAAGAAATGGAGTTCGATCTGGGAGAAGTGTATAGGAGGTAATCACTGCACCTTCTCCCATTTGTAAAGCTCCACTATTTCAGCGAGCGTTCTTCCCTTTTCTTCTATTTCTCCTCTGATTCTATCCTCGTGTTTTTTAACTTCCAAGGCTCTTCTCGCTATTTCGTAAGCTCTCTCTTTCGGAATAACCATGACGCCGTTATCATCGGCTATAATCCAATCTCCCGGGTTCACTTCCACTCCACCGCAGACAATCTTCACGTTTATCTCCCCGAAACCTTTAGGCTCGCCGGCATTCGGCACTTCCCTTGCGGCAAAAACTGGAAAGCCTAAAGCTCTTATATCGTCTACATCCCTAACTGCCCCGTCAATAATAACTCCAGCTATTTTCTTGTTTATGCAACTCCTCGTAGCAAGCTCCCCCCAGACAGCGGCTTCATAGCCGGAGACTTTAATGACTATCACGTCCCCTTCTCCAGCCACATCTATCGCTTCTACCGGCTTAGCCCAGTCTCCGTCCATCGTGCTAACGGTAACGGCTTTTCCAACGACTTTCTTTCCCCTCACGAGCGGATATACCCCTTTCATAGCTTTAGCCCTATGCATGGCATCACTCACATTCGGTGTGGAAACTTTCATTAAAATCTCTCTGATCTCCTCTTCAAGCTTCTTCCTTCTTATCTCAAACTTCTTTCCTTCTTTCCAAGCTCTGTCTATGGCTTCCCTAACCTTCCTCGCGGATTCAATCACGTTCCTCGACTTCACGATGTTACTTCCAACTATTATGATTTTAGCGCCTAATGCAACGCAATTGGCAGCTTTTTCAGCATCCAAACCACCGGCAGCGGCGACAGGAATTGAAACCTCTTCGACAACTCTGCTCAGCACTTCAAGGGGATCCATACCTTTCATCTGCTGATCTATTCCGACGTGAACGTTTATGTAGTTCACTCCGAGCTCTTCAAGTTGCTTTGCTCTTTTTACCGGATCTGGAACGTTAATCAAATCTACCATTATCTCCGCTCCGTACTTTCTTGCAGCTCTTATTGCTTCCGCAACCGTGGAGTCGTCGCTTAAACCGAGGATAATCACGATGTCCGCTCCGCTCTTTGCCGCCATTTCAACTTCCACCGCTCCGGTGTCGATTGTTTTCATGTCTGCAACGATCTTTCTATCTTTGAAGGTCCTTTTGAGCTCTCTAATCGCATTCATCCCCTCGCTTTTAATTAGGGGTGTCCCTACTTCCAGCCAGTCCACTCCACCCTCTATCGCTTCTGAGGCTATCTCAACTGCTCTTTTCAACTCCAGCAAATCGAGAGCAACCTGAAGTATGGGCTTCTCCATATTTCGACTATCTTCGAGGGGATATAACACTTTTTAGGTCAACTTTTTTAACAGAAGGGGGTTCTTTGATTGCATGGAGAGCGTCGTTTATCACGGTCCTATAATGCTCGATGAGCCGGAGGAATTTCCTCTTGAGGAGTTCGTTAGGCAGGCTATAGCTCTTGAAGCTGAAAGAGTCTTCTACAGTGAAGGGATGCTGTTTCTTGTCGACTACGAAACGATTCACGGAATCGTGGAGGATAGAATCGTTATTGTCGAGATGATAACCTATTCTTCATTCGCCAGAGTGGATAACTACAGGAGATGGATACTCTACCACGGAAACGACGATGTTGTGGAGTACACGGATAAAATAATTAATATAAGAGGAGACACGACGATCTTGCCGGTGATAAGGACGGGAGATAGATTTGTCAGGAAGATTTTGGAATATATCAAGAGGGGAGATTACAGAAAATTCATATAATGTCTGGAGTCACGTACCACAAAACTTTGAGAGTTTCTTCTTCTCTT
>WAQS01000026.1 GCA_015520115.1 Ferroglobus sp. | reverse complement strand
GATTTTAACGCTGCTAACCCTTCAGATTTTCTTCAAAACGAATTTGATGCAGTCTCCTTCCCTTTTACACTCTAAAACTACAATTCCAGAATTTCCTGCCCATATCGGAATGTCGATCATAGTTCCGGGGTCTGTGGTTAGAACTTCTACCACGTCTCCCGGTTTGAACTTGCTCATCTCTTTCCTTAGCTTAATTATCGGCTCCGGACACGTTAAACCTCTAAGGTCGATAACTGTCATTGAGAATAATTACAGATTTGAAACAATATAAACATTTCGGTCTCATCTGGATGTAATCCTAAAAAACGATCAAAAACATGTACGGATGTATAGTCATATCGAAATTTTTTGGACAATAATCAAAAGTCGTCCTCGAACTTTATCCTTGGCAGTTTCTTAACGTTAAGCTCCAGCTCGATTTCCGCAGCTTTTAAAACGACCCACGGGATTATGCAGGTGGAGTGTCTCAAATTAGCCTTTCTGTAGACTATATTTTCTGGAATTCTTGTGAGAACATCTTTTGCACTTAAAATCGGCAGTTCTTTCCCAAACTTGCTAACATCTTCGCATTCGGAAAATATCTCAATTTTCACACCTTTGTCGATTTTCTTTGCAATTACTTCACTTCTATACCCACACGGTTGCTCGGTAACGATAACTTTCATGAAAAAATCAACGGAAAAGGACATATAATTGTATTTGCTGCGTTTTTGCAAGAAGTGAACAAACTGACGAAGTTTTATAAGTGGTGAAAAACTTAATGAATTCATATGTCTAAGCTTGCAACTCCGAAAAACCTCTTGCTCCTGCTTGGGGTATTCCTTTTACTCTTCTCTTTCTTCAACCCTATCGTGGCAAATCCGTATCCAAACACCTGCTTCGGAGCGTTTCACGGATTTAACTGGTATTTCTTTCTTGTGGCAATCTTTGTTTTAGTTTTAGCTGTAGTTTTAAGTGAGGAAAAGGGAGAAGTAGTTAAGTCTGAAAATAAATTAGTCGGAGAAAAACAGAACGGGAAAATACTCGATTTAATCAGAAATTTGCTTGAGGAAGATGAATTCACGATAGTGAAACTCGTTCTCGAAAATGAAGGAGTAACCCAGGACTCCCTCCACTTCAAAACTGGCTTCTCTCAATCCAAGATCTCGATGATAATCAAGAAACTCGAAGAGAAAAACTTGATTATCAGAGAGAAATTCGGAAAAACCTACAAGATTTATACAAGTCCTTGGCTGAGAAGTATGCTCGAAGAAGGTAGCATTGACTATCGGAAAGATTTCGAAAAGCTCAAAAATTGGCGTGAAGAAGATTAAGTAAAAGCTGGAAAAAGATGTGACAAAATGTTACTTGGATTGAGCTTGAACTCACAACCAAGAAAGTTTATTAAAATCAAGAAAACTTGAATAATTTAATGGCATGCTTGATCGAAAAGAGGGAGGCTGAAATGAAAAAAGATGTAAGGTTAACCTCCAGTCTGAGAAGTGGGCTAATTTCTAAGGACAGCGACGAAATCTGGGGAGTCGGAAGTGTGGATGAAGCTAACTCCTTTATAGGTTTGGCGAAAGTTAAGTCGGAGGGTTTAACGAGAGAGATTCTTGAAAAAGTCCAGAGAAAGATGTTCAACGTCGGAGCGGAGATGATATCCGGAAAAGAAATGATTACGAAAAAGGACGTTGAGGAGCTTGAGGAGATTATAAGGGTGGTTGGCGAGAAGGTCGAGCAACCCGACAAGTTTATAATTTTGGAGCAGGATGAAATTACCGCTTACTTAAGCGTTGCGAGAGCCGTTGTGAGGAGAGCCGAAAGATGGGCTGTAAGGTTGAACAACGAGGGAAAAGTAGGGATAAGCTTGGTGGAGTGGTTAAATAAGCTAAGCTGTCTTCTGTATTTGCTAATCCTCTACGAGCTTAAAGGAAGGTACAATGTCGTTCAAATTGAGAGAGAAGTTCCCTGAAGAAGGTTCATAATTTCCCTCCTGTACCCTACGAACTCTGGAGAAGTTCTGTCCCTCGGTCTCTCCAAGTTAATCTCTAAAACCTTCAGGACTTTTGCCGGACGTGGAGAAAGAATGACGACTTTATCTGCTAAGAAAACGGCCTCGTCAACGCTGTGGGTTACGAAAAGGATCGTTTTTCTCCTCTTTTCCCAAATCTTCAGAAGTTCTAACTGCATCCTGTTCCTCGTCTGGGCGTCAAGACTTGCAAAGGGCTCATCCATAAGCAACACCTTGGGATTCACCGCTAAAGCTCGGCAAATACCGACTCGCTGCCTCATCCCTCCGCTGAGCTGATGGGGGTAGTAGTCTTCGAATCCCTTCAACCCCGCAAGTTCCAGGAAACTCCTTGCTATCTCCTCCCTCCGCTTTTTATCCAGCTCCCGCATTCTCATCTCCAAAGAAAACATCACGTTTTCCAAGGCAGTTCTCCAAGGTAGCAGACGATCATCCTGAAAAACGAAAGCTATGTCTTCCGTTTTCAGCTCTTTTCCGTCGTATAAAACTTCTCCCTCGTCTGCTTTAACGAGTCCTGCCACTATTTTAAGCAAAGTTGTTTTACCGCACCCCGATTCTCCTACAATACAAGCAAACTCTCCCTTTTCCACTTCAAAACTCACTCCGTCGAGAACTTTTAAATTTCCAAAGCTCTTCTTCACGTTCCTGATTTCAAGCGCCATGGGAATCTTTCCTCCAATTTAAAAAGAAGGGTGTTCATCGAGTACCCTATAAGACCGATCATAGCCATTCCAGCTATTATTTCCGGCATTCTTCCTCCGACCTCATACATGACGAGAATGAAGTATCCTAAACCGGAGCCTGAGGTGGCTATCATCTCAGCGGCAATTATGCTCATCCATCCTACTCCGAGCCCGACTCTAACGCCGGTGATTATTCCGGGGAGGGAGTAGGGTAGAACTATCTTCGTCAGCAAATCGAAGCTTTTCGCACCGAAGACCTTCGCCAATTCGATGAACTCCTGGGGAACTCCCCTGACGTAATCGGAAATCGTTACGAAACTTGGAAAGAAAGCTCCGACAGCTACGATGAAGATTTGGGCAAAAACAGTCGGGTTGGGGAACGATGCGAAGAGAATGTAGGAGAGGGGAATCCATGCAAGAGGAGGGATCGGTCTTAGAACCTCTATAGCCGGATGCAGAAGGTTGTATATCCTCGAAAACCACATCAAAATTCCGAGAGGGATTGAGATGGAAAAAGCTACTATCGCTCCAGCCAAAACTCTTAAGAGGCTCGAAGCAGCGTGCTGAAGGAGAGTTTTTCCAAGAACCGGCTCCGCTTTAACAACAAGCATCAAAAAAGTTACAACAACTACGTGGAAGGCTGGAAGAACGTTTAGAAAGTATAGAAGGTACCAGAGGAAGACAAAGAGCAGAGCGGAGTAAATTTTCTGCTTCAACTTACCTTCAACCCTCCCTCCTTCAGAACCTTCCTCATTAGGAAGTCTTGGACAGTTCCGAATCCCGGAATTGCTACGGTTTTTCCGGCTAAATCCTTCGGTGAGTTAATCTCCTTCTTTACGACCAAAGCGGAACCTTCGTTGTTAACTCCAGCAATTATGGAAATTTCTATTTCATCATTTATCCTCTTCAAAGTTGCGGGAGCGCCGCCGAGATAAGCCGCATCAAGCTCTCCGAGTTTAAAAGCCTCCATTATCGCAACTCCGTTGGGATACTGTTTCAAATCAACGTCCTCAAAAACTCTGTCGAGGTAACCCTCTTTCAAAGCGACGTACAAAGCGAGATGGTGCAAATCGGCTGTTATATATCCGAGTCTAATTTTTCCGGCTTTTTCCGGAACGTAATTCGGATTCTCCTCAAGCTTGGTCACAACTCTCTCGTAGATATCTCTCCTCAAAAACTTCTCGAAAAATTCATCCTCACTTTCGTATCCCAATTCTTTGACTGATTTCTTCAGAATCGCCGCTTCCTTCAAGAACTCGTAATAATGCCTGAACTCCTTCTCATCTGGATACTCCACGTACTTTATATTCCTCAGAGCCATCTTCACTGTCTCTTCATCCAACCCCGTGAATTGCGAAGCGTAGCTAACC
Organism: Ferroglobus sp.; assembly: GCA_015520115.1. Classification (GTDB taxonomy): domain Archaea; phylum Halobacteriota; class Archaeoglobi; order Archaeoglobales; family Archaeoglobaceae; genus Ferroglobus. The sequence continues at coordinate 2,106 of WAQS01000026.1, read as the reverse complement.
ACTTTGTCCCAGTTTTTCTCATCGTTTATGAACCTCGTAGCCTTTACGTGAGCCCAGACTAAAGCTTCAAGCATCTTTTCGTCAGCTTTTCCAACCTTGTAAGCGACAACGCAACACGGATGATTTTTCCAGATGTCCCCGGAAGACATCAAGATCTTCTGTCCGCTTTTTGCGGCTTTACTCGGAAATGGCTCCCAAGCTATAAAAGCGTCGATCTTCCCTATTTTTATCTGCTCAAGCATGTCCGGAGGGGAGAGCTTAACGAGCTTTACGGATTCTTCTTCTGCACAACCCGAAATGAAGATCGCTACAGCTAAAAATAGAAAAATTACGGTTGACTTCCGCATTTTGATCCCCTCACTTCCTGAGCTGTTCAACGAACTCGGGGAAGAGCTTGTTCAGGGGATGCACTCCCTTAGGTAGCTCACCAACCTCGTCGTATATGAAGGTTGCTAAAATGGAATTGGCTGTTGCCACAGCTGGGAAAACCCACTTCGCATTTTCTATCGCTCCGTAAAGTATGAAGTCGTTCCACAGCAAAGCCGTTATCGCGTGGGCTGCGCTATCCACGGCTGCAAAACCGAGCTTACCCCACTTCTCCCTTGGATACTTCCAAACATCCGTGCCGTTCGAAGGAGCGCAGCCAACTGGATGTCCGAACTCCTCCTTAATTTTTTTGCAGGCTAAGAGGGAAAGAGCTATCGACGGCGTGTTCAAAACAGACGTGTCGATGAGAATGTTTTCGAATCCGGCTTTTTCCAAAGCCGGGAGGAGAGTTTCCTTCAGTATTTTTATCCTCCCCTCAACGCTCGGATCGTTCATGTTGTATGCAACCGTCAAACCGTGCTTCAGCCCGATTTCTTTAAGCTCGTTAACCTCTTTCTCCAAATCCTCACTCCAAGGAGATAAAGAGTTGTAGACAACCCTATCTTCCAAACCTATCTCCTTCACGTACTTAGCGGCTCCTATTTTGGGTGGAATTTTCCAAGCGTCTATCATAAACGGCATTTCCGTAACTTCCGCCACAAAGTCTATGTACTTCCTAAACTCCTCCTCGGACAAAGCAACGATGTCGAGCATGGATGGAATCCCGGTTTCTTCGCTCAAAGTTTCTTGCATGTTTATCAGCTCTTCAGCCCTTTTCTTGTCGAACTTACCTTCTTTCCTTTTCTCCACTATCTTGTGTCCAGTGTAAAACATCGTTCCTACTAAAACTACCGGATTTTCTCCCTTCCCGCCGATCTTGATTCCGCCAATCTCAACTACCTTCGACTCAACGCAAAACATCACTCCGCACCTCTCAACCTCAAAACCTCTTCATGTCTCGGATACCTCTTCTTATCCATGTGGGGGAAGTACATTGCCATCGAGAACTCCCTTTCGAAATCTGGGTGTACCGCCAACTTAATGTGCTCTACTTTCCTTGCTATCTCGTTGGCTTCTCTCCTCTTCTCTTTGCTTATCAAAGCGAGCCTTGCTCCAACTCCAGCAGCGTTTCCTACCGACTCTATTCTATCCACCGGTACATCGGGAACCAAACCTATTATTAAAGCCGAAATCTTGTCGATGTAGTTTCCGAAGGCTCCGGCAACGATTACTCTGTCAACGCTCTCAACCCCCATCTCCTTCATGAGGATGTGAGCTCCAGCGCACATAGCTCCTTTCGCAAGCTGGATCTCTCTTATGTCCTTCTGGGTAATCACTATATCGTGCCCTATAGCCGTTTCATTCGCCCAAGCTATGACGTATTCAGGCTGTCCATCAGCGACTCTAACTCTCGGCGTATCGAGATCGAGGTTGAACCTTCCGTTCTTCTTAACTATACCAACCCTGTAAAGCTCGGCAGCCGCATCAATTATACCGGAGCCACATATCCCTCGCGGAGGTGCGTTGCCTATCGTTTTGTATTCCGGCTCGAAAGTTTCTGGATCTATTCTGATTCGCTCTATAGCTCCGGTTGCAGCTCTCATTCCGTGTTTTATGTGTGCCCCCTCCAAGGCTGGTCCTGCTGCTGCAGAACACGAAATCAATCTCTCTTTGTTTCCAAGAACTATCTCTCCGTTCGTCCCGATGTCTATAACCAAGCACATCTCATCCCTCTTGTAG
>WAQS01000025.1 GCA_015520115.1 Ferroglobus sp. | reverse complement strand
CTATTAGCGGAGCGCTTCCTTTGTAAGCTTTCAGTTCCTCTGCGAACTTAACAGCTCCCGGAGATGATAAGCCAATGGCGTTAATTATGCCGTGGGAATAGTTCACCACGACGGGATTTTTGTAACCCTCCACTTCTTCTACACCAACACTTTTCGAAATTACCGCTCCGGCATGCTCTGAAATTCTGTTGAGGGAAGAAGCGTAACTTCCGAGAATACCACTTGCGAGGATTATGGGATTTCTCATTTTCAATCCAGCCACTTCCACCTCAAGCAGGGATTCCTCCATTAGTTTCGAGCTATCGTTCAGAGTATTTTAATCTTCTCTTAGAAGTGGTAGAACTCTCTCCGCTATAAGTCTAACACACTCCAAGTAGTAATTGTGCCTGACAAGGGGGGTTAGGACGAAGTGCTCCACTCCGGCTTTTATGAACTTCTCCATTCTCTCAGCGACATCCTCCGGAGAGCCGTAGAAGTACCTTCTCTCCACAAGTTCGAAAGGAATTTGTTTAGCAACATTCAAAAGCTTCTCGACGTTCTCTTTGGTGAACGTGAAGTGCAAAATATTCGGTGGGAGGTCTTTTTCATCTATTCCCACTTTCTTTAAGAACTCGCCTCTGAATGGTGATAGCAAGGCTATAAACTTTCCCGGGACTTCTATCATCTCCCTCGCCTCATCGTAGCTTTTCGCCACGACCGTGTAAGCGAAAAGTCCAGCTTCGACTTTCCTATGCTTTCTCACGATCTTTTTTAGGTTTTCCTCGTACTTTCTCTCTCCCATCGTAGCGGTCGGAATCCAGCCATCGGCATATTTTGCCGTGATCTCCATAGTTTTTTGTGAGTTTCCAGCTATCCATATCTTCACTTTTTCCGAAGGAGGGACGAAAGCTCCATTCATTCTGAAAAATTTTCCTTCGTAGCTTACGACCTTCCCGCTGAGGAGCTCTCTTATAATCCTAACACCTTCCTCAAGTTTTGAAACCATAAACTTCGTTTCTATTCCAAAGGGTAGGAGGTTCATCCCCTCCCCAGCTCCAAGTCCGAGAATGAATTCCCTACCACTCATCGACGCTATTGTCGAAGCTGCCTGCGCCACAACAGCCGGATTTCTTCTCAAAACATCGCTCACGCAAACTCCGAGCGTTGCTTTCGTTTTGCCGGCAAAATATCCAAGAATACTAAATGCCTCGTAAGCGTAGAAATTCTTTAACCCAATTCCAACAAGGTGATCGGGAGTGAATATGCTGTTAAAGCCGAGTTTATCTGCATAAACCCCAGCTTTAATAACAAGCTCTATGGGGTAGTGGGGAAGCTGAATTCCCACTCTAAACATCGGAAGCGTTAAATACACAGCACTATTTATTACTTTCTATGAGAGCCAAGGCTTTAACGCTGATAATGCTTATTACTCTCGCCACGATTCTTCCCGGTTGTGCAGAAAGGAAAGAGACGCTAAAAATTGGCGTATTAATCCCAGAGACCGGTAAATTTGCAACCGCCGGAAAAGCCATGAAAAACGCTGCATTGCTCGCTAAAGAGCACGCTGAGAAGTTCAAGCTTTCTAAGTATGAGATAGAGCTGATTTTTGCAGACACGAAATCTTCTCCTGAAGGGGCTGAATCAGCCTTCAGACAGCTTGTTGAGAAAGGTGTAGTGGCTGTTGTTGGAGCTTATTCGAGTCCTGAAGCGATAGCAGCAGCGAAAGTGGCTGGAGAAACAAAGACTGTTTATATAGCGAGCGTAGCGTCCACTGAACAGCTTGAAAAGATGGTTGAGGAGGGTAACAAGTACGTCTTCAGAAACGCATACAATACGAGCTACTGGGGAGAACTTGCCTCTGAATTTTTGAAAATATCTGGGGCTGAAGGTTTCTACTTCGTCGGCTTCGATCCCCTTAAGATATTCAACTTAGGGATGCTGAAGAAGATTAACGCAAGCGGAGTTGAGGGCAAAGGCGTGAGCTTTTACAAGTCTCCAGCTGTAGATCCGAAGGATGTTGTGGAAAAAGCCAGAGAAGCTGCCAAGGTCGTTGGGGAAAAAGATGTTCTCATCCTCGGAGATCCGGGAACGCTTTCTGTCACGTTCGTGAAGGAGTACAGAAACAGCGGGGGGAAGGGGATAATTTACTCCGTCGGAGGAGTACTTGCGCTACCACAAACACTAAAGCAGCTCGATCAGAATTACATCGCCTTCCAAGCTGCCGCTTTGGAAAACACTAAAAAGACCGAACTTACAGCAGCGTACTTCTCCGGATATAGGGAGAAGTTCGGCGAAGAGGCAAACAACTACGCCGCTTTACTCACCTACGACGCTATTCTGATCATCGCCCAAGCTTACGAAAAGAACAAGGATCTCGTTAAGAATCTTGAAGAGGGAGAGTTCAAAGGAGCAGCTGGGATTTACAAGTTCGACGACAAACACCAAGCTATATGGGGTAGCGAAAAGCTTAAGGGAATCATAGGGGAGTACGTTAACGGAAAGATAGAGGTTGTGTACCCAGAAGAGTTCAAAACGTCAGAGGTTGTATGGCCTTAACTTTCCTCGAAAACTTTTTCATCTTCTCGGTATTCGCTTCCCTAATTTCTTTTAATTTCAGAATCGGAAAATTTCTGAATCTCTCTCTATACTCTGCCTTTTCGGTAGGCGCATACCTCGTCTACTTTTTCGGAGAGTTGTCGGTTATTTTAGCTTTTCTTTTAAGCTTTCTAATAGCCTATCCGCTTTTTTTGATCAAAGAGAGAATTTGCAGAGGTGTCATGGATGCTACGATAGTCAGCCTTGGCTACGGGATTGCGATAGAAGAAATTTTGAGAATAGGTGTGCAAAAGGGATACTACTACGTCGTTAGCGAAGGAGTTAGAGCTCTTCCAGAGGTTTTTATCGCCTCCTATTTACTTCTAATAGGTTTCTACCTCTCCCCCCACGGAATAAGGCTGAAGTTTATAGAGGAGGATGAGGAGCTCGCTAGGATGTGCGGAGTTAATTCGGCTGCTTACGGCTTTGCATCTATTTTCATCGCAACTTTCTTTGCAATTCTTCTTGGAGTAGTTTCGAGTGAGGGAGCTGCCATTCACCCGAGAATAGGGCTAAGCTACATGCTCGCTGGAATTTTAATAGCCGCCATTGCTACGATAAAAAGATCCGTCGGGGAGAGAAATCTTGTGAACATTACCGCAGTCTCTCTGGCAGCTTCAATGTTTTTGGAGGTGTTCGTTTGAGATTTCTGATGTATGTTGTAGCAGCTCTCTTACCCTTCCTTTTAAAGGGGTACGTCTCATGGCTAATCGGTCTCGCGCTTATTTACGCGACGATCTCAATTTCATGGGCGATACTTGAGAACGAAGGCAGGGTGAGCATGGGACACTCCTTTGTTGTTGGCTCATCAGCGTACCTTTCAGCAATAACCTACTTGCTTTTTAACTCACTTGCAGCCGGCTTTCTGATTTCCATTCCTTTGAGCGCAATCCTCTTCTATATTCTCAAAAGAACGACTGGTAAAACGGCTTTTGTTTTCGCCACCTTTACGCTTTCACTTCTATCCTACGTAATAGCCCCTTACATCGTTATCGGGGAGAGGGGAGGAGAAGAAGGATTTTTCATTTTACACGATCTACCATCCCTTCTCTTCTCATCCTTTTCCTTCGTAGCTTCTGCGATAGTGTTCGAGAGCTTTTTGAAGAGTAAGCTTGGCTACTTTGCGAGGGCTATAAAGTCAGATGAGCTCGCTTCGAGAGCTGTGGGAATTGAGGTCGAGAAGGTTAAGTTAACGACTTCGGTGATCTCCTCTGCGATAGGATCATTTGCGGGTTTGTCCCTCGCCTTATATTTTTCCCACGTTTCCCCGGAAATCTTTTCCCTTGAGGTTAGCGTATTCCCCTTTATTTCTTACGTGGTAACCGGAGGGAGAAAGGAATACATAGCTTTTACCTCTATAGTCCTCTTCCTTATCTCAAGCTACCTGAACGCTCTGCTTACCGGAGCGCATCTTCTATTGTATGCGATGCTTTTAATTTTCTCACCGAAGATTGGCGGGTGGGTGTATGCTAAAGGTCAGGAACGTCTCAAAGTCTAAGGGAAGAGTTATGATCCTTAAAAACGTGAGCTTCGACCTTGAGGATGGAGAAACCCTCGGATTGTTTGGACCGAACGGAAGCGGTAAGAGTACTTTAATGAAGATAATAGCCGGGATAGAAACTCCAAGCTGCGGAAAAGTCTTTCTTGACGATCTGGACGTGACAGCATTGCCTCCAGAAAAAATGGTCAAGCTCGGAGTAGTTTACGCTTTTCAAATTCCGAGAAACTTTAGGGAGATGACTGTTTTGGAAAACCTTGCAGTCGTTTTAATGAATTATCACAGCGTTGACGAATCCTTCAAGCTTGCGAGAAAGATGCTAAGAGACTGGGATTTAGATTACATAGCGGAGAGAAAAGTCGAGTTTATTTCCCACGGAGAGTCAAGGCTTCTTGAGATTCTGAAAGCGTATGCAACGAATCCAAGAGTTCTGCTTTTGGATGAGCCCTTTGCTGGGCTTGATGTGGAAAACGTCTTTAAAGTTAGGGAGAAAATAGAGAGGCTGAGGGAAGAGGGCTTGACGATGATAATAACCTCCCACAGAAGAGGGATTCTCTCAAACTTAGCTGATCGCTTTTTGAAGATGGAGGGTGGAAAAATTGTTGAAAGCTGAAAGAATAAGCTATCATGCTGACGGAAAGAAAGTTCTTGAAAACTGCCACATTGAACTGAGGAGAGGTGAAATCGTACTTTTACTTGGACCGAACGGAAGCGGAAAGACTACTTTTTTTAAGTGCATCGCTGGAATACTAAAACACAGCGGGAACGTTTTCGTCGATGGAGTTAATGCGAGTAAAATGAAGGCTCACGAGAGGTTTAGACTTGGGGTAGTTTACTCCCCAGAAAAAATGAGGGTTGCCGAGAACCTCAGCGTGAAAGAAAATTTGGCGATTACCGGAGATGTTAACGAGGCTGTGGAACTTTTTCCAGAATTAAAAAAGCTTCTAAAGTTAAAAGCCGGAAATTTAAGTGGAGGAGAAAGACAGCTTGTTGTTTTGGCAAGAAGTCTTATTTCGAAGCCGAAGTACCTACTCCTCGACGAGCCTTTCGCTGGACTCTCGGAAAAAGCTTTTGAGAGAGTTCTGAAAATTCTCGTAAAAAAATCTGAGGAGATGGGAATAGCGATTATAACCCATGAAAGGGTTGAAAGCGTTCTTCCGTACGTAACCAGGGTTTACAGCATACTCAGCGGGAAAATCGTAAGCGTAATTGAAGAAAACTTCGAAAAGGAGCTGAAAAGATATCTTCTCATTGATTAACCTAAGTTTTTCGGGAGTAGGCTATTATAGTTTGAGAACAAAGCTTCTTTGGTGGTAAGGTATGGTGAGTAAGGAGGAAGTAGTTGAGAAGTTGAAGAAGGTTATAGACCCTCACACGAGACAGAATGTTTGGGAGATGGGGTTGATCGAGGAACTTGAAGTTAAAGATAACGAAGTTCACATCACGTTCCGCCCTTCTTCGCCCTTCTGTCCTATAGGTCAGCAGCTTGCCTTCGCTATAAAGCGAAGCGTGGAAGATTTGGGAGTTAAAGCGAAAGTAAAGGTTACCGGATACGTGAAAGAGGAGGAGCTTAACAAGCTGCTCACGAAGTGATGGTTATGGAAAGACTTGACGTTAGAGGTTTACCTCATCCGGAGAGACCTCCTCTTGTCATGAAGAAACTGCAGGAGCACGGAGAATTGGAGCTGATAGTTGAGGTGGAACCTAAGCCGCTGATGGCTATGCTAAGGGAGAAAGGCTACGTTTGCGAGTCGAGGTTTGATGGGGAAAAGTGGATTGTCCGAATAAGGAGGGCTTGAACATGGTAGAGGTTTTGGACGTAAGGGGAATGGATAGGGATAAGAGGTTCAGTTTAATTCTTGAGAAGGTTCGTGAGGTAGGTAACTTGGATGTTATCATAGAGGCGAAGCCCGAACCTTTAATAAAGAAACTTCACGATGAAGGGTATATCGTAAAGTATAAAGAAGAAGACGGATACGTAAAACTTGAAATAAGAGAGCCGGAGATCGTCCCGGGAAGCTGTCCAGGAGTGTCGACGATCTTCAGACCGTCCCTTGAAATCGTGAAATGTCCCTACTGCGGAGCTGACATCGAGAGGTGGACGGACGAGATAAAAGGAGTTTGCGAGAACTGTGGAAAGGAAGTGATATTCGAAATAGACAGCTGCGTAGAGTGGTGCAGCTATGCTGAAAAATGCTTGGGGGACAAGTACGAGGAGGTTATGAAGATACTCGCTGAAAAGAAGAGGAGGAAGGGAGGAATCGTCGACGTTACGAGGTACATAAAAGTGGAAGGTGATTAGTTATGATCTCTCCGGATATGACGGTTGCGGAAGTTTTAAGGAAAAAACCCGCTGCTAAAAGAGTTCTTTTTAAGTACGGGATTTGTGACTGTTGTGGAGGTAACGTGAAGATTAAAGATGCGGCGGAATTTAGAGGGTTAAAAGTGGAGGACCTCATCAGAGAGATAGAGGAGGTCTAAAATGAATTTAGCCTTGAAATTTTTATACTCCGCTCTGGTTTACTTGGTAGTAGCAGCTTTTTTGGGTATTCTCAACCTCTTCGGATTTTACTTCAAACCAGTACACTCCCATTTAATGCTCGCAGGTTTTGTAAGCTTGACTATTGTAGGAGCGATGTATCAGATAGTCCCGACAATACTCGGAACGGAGTTGAGGGGAAAATCTCTTGCTGAAGGAAGTTTTTACCTCTTAAATCTTGGCACGGTGCTTTTGGCGCTCTCTATGCGCGGTATCGTGGATTTCTCTATTTCCGCAGCTGTTTACACTTTAGGGGCGATATTATTTGCGATAGTAATCTTTCTGACAATCTCCTCGGCAAGACTTTCTCCAAGCATAGCGGTCTGGTTTTTTGCCGCAGCCATAATCTATTACTTAGCTGGAGTAGTGTACGCGCTCTTAGCATTTTCGGGAATTCTCACCTTCAACATCCGTGTTCACGCTCACCTCTTGGCTGCGGGATGGATAGGATTAACGACCTTTGGAGGACTGTACGAACTATTTCCAATGCTCTCTCTGAGGAAGCTCAGAAGTCAGAAACTAGGTTGGGCGACATTCGTAATATCAAACGTCGCTCTCGTTGGGATGCTCTACGGTTTCGCGTATTCGGAAAAAGCTCTGCTGATCTTCGGAACTCTCTTCGTCCTCAGCTTTTACATGTTGGCTTTAAATCTCCTACTTACTCTCGCCTCTAAGCCAGAAAGCGAAGCTGAGTTGGACATTAGCGTGAAGTTTTTCGTTGTAGCTTTAATTTTCGGGCTTGCAGGAATAACTTTGGCTCCGTTGAACTTATTCTTCGATCTAACTTTCCAGCACTCACACCTTCTTTTAGCTGGCTGGATAGCTCTGACGATCATCGGAGCTGAATACCATATCATCCCGATGATTACGTGGATGGAGAAGTATGCCGACAAGCTTGGAGTTGAAGATGTGCCGATGATAGCTGATCTGTTCAACATGAAAATCGGAAAGTTCGTTCTCTACTTATCCCCTATAGGAGTTGCCCTTTTGGTGATTCCCCAAATTGCTGTAATCGGAGGAGCATTATTTACAATCACAATACTCGCTTTCGTGGCTGACATGTTCGCCGTGAGGATAAGATAGTCAACACAATTTTTCAGCTATAGACTGACTGAACACGTTTTTCGGTAAAAGCAATCGTTTTACAATGCTGTAAACGAGCTTAAAGTTCTTCGATGAAACCATTTTGAATAGATACTTCGGACGGGCGTAGAACTTCATGTAGCAGTGATTTAGGAACTCCTTAATTCTCTCCGGACTTAAATGGGCGTTTTTCATAACGGGCTTTCCAGCAGTGTAGTCTTCGTAATTTTTCGTTATCAGGAGGTTCTCCTTTTCGGCAATCTCGTAAAGTTCAGTGCCGGGATATGGTGTGAGAATCGAAAACTGAGCGTAATCCGGATCGAGCTTCATCGCGAGTTTCAAAGTTCTTCTCATCTCATCCTCGCTTTCGTTCGGTGCGCCTATTATGAATGAGCACACCGTCTCTATCCCCTCTTCCTTGCAAATCCTTATCGCCCTTTCTACAGCTTTTAGATCGAGCTTTTTTCTGTAGAAGTTCAGAATTCTTTCGCTTGCGGACTCAACTCCGAAGTATATCTTAGTGCATCCCGCCCCTTTCATAATTCTCACGAGCTCTCTGTCGATCGTGTCGGCTCTTGAGGCGCAGCTCCAAGTTAAATCCACTCCCTCCTTTTTTATCTCTTTGCAAATACTTTCTACTCTCTTTTTGCTTAAAGTGAACGTGTCGTCGCTGAAAGCGATGTGCTTAGCTTTAAATTCGTCTTCCAACCAGCTCATCTCCTTCACAACGTTTTCTGCACTTCTACTTCTGTACCTCCTACCAAAAAACTTGGATGAGACGCAGTAAAGGCACGAAAAAGGACAACCACGGGAGGTAATCATTGGGAACTCTTCGAGCCGCCTTTCCATGAAGCTGTACTTGTTGAGGGGAAGGAGGTCGAAAGCGGGGAATGGTAGAGAATCGAGATCGAAAATAGGCTCCCTCGGCAAATTCTTAACGATTTTTTTGTCCTTTTTCCACCAAATCCCCCTTACGCCTTCCAAGCTCCTTCCGCTTTCAACCCTTTCAGCGACTTCAACGATAGTTTTCTCCCCCTCTCCAATACACACGGCATCAGCCTCTTTTAAACCTTCAGCAGGTCTGTAGGTTACGTGAACTCCTCCGAGAATGACGAATTTTTCGGGAAACGCTTTCTTTATTTCTTTTGCGTATTCTAAAGATCTTTTGAAGAGGGGGGTGGTAGCGGTAATCCCAACAAGGAAGCAGTCTTTAATTTTCTTCAAAACTTCCCCCACATCAAGCCTTTCAGCCATAGCATCGATTATCTTTACTTTATACCCTTCCTTTCTAAGAACAGCTGCGAGATAAGCCAATCCAAGCGGTGGAGAGACAAAATTCAACTCTTCAGCGAGTTCGAATTTACCTCGTGGATTTATCAAAGCAATATCTACCATCATTAATAATTTAACTTGGACTCCTATAAAATTTTCTGATTCTTCCGACTTTATTTATTTGAATCTGAGAGAGTTCTCCTCACACTACTTAGAAGGTTTTCCGCCGAGGAAGCAAAATTTTTTAAATCACCCCTTTAAGCTTAAATGCATGAAAGTTGTCACGATAAACATCGGAAAGAAGGGCATAACTGATGAAGTCATAAAGGAAATTAACGCTACTCTGGAAAAGAAGGGTATCGTGAAAGTTAGAATGCTTAAGAACTTTAGAAACTTCACAGCCGGAGGCAAGCATAAGAAGGAGCTTGCTCAGGAAATAGCTTCTAAAGTTAACGGAAAGCTCATAGACTTTAGGGGATTCGTCTTAACTTTCAAGAGGTGTTGAGATGGCGACGGTTTATGATGTCCCTCCGGATAAGCTGATCGCAAGAGTGGCTGAAGAACTTAAGAAGATGGAAGAGTTCACCCCGCCAGAATGGGCTAAGTACGTTAAAACTGGTGTTCATAAAGAGAGAGCTCCGGAGCAAGAGGACTGGTGGTATACGAGAGTTGCCGCTATTTTCAGAAAAGTTTACACAGACGGGCCGGTAGGAATTGAGAGGCTGAGGACATTTTACGGTGGTAGAAAAAGGAGAGGAGTGAAACCACCAAAATTCAGGAAGGGAAGCGGCTCGATAATAAGGAAAGCTCTCCAGCAGCTTGAAAAAGCCGGGTTCGTACAGAGAACGAAGGAAGGGAGAATTGTAACCCCGAAGGGCAGGTCTTTTCTCGATAAAATAGCGGCTGAAATTAAGAAAGAGCTCGTCAAAGAGATTCCAGCCTTAGAAAAATACTAAATAACTTGAGAGATAAAAAACGAAGGTGATACTATGGACGAGTTAGAAGAGATTAGGAGAAGAAAGCTAATGGAACTTCAGGCTAAAAGGGAAAAAGAACTTGAGGAACTTGCGAAACAACAGGAAATGCAGAGACAGATAGAAATGCAAAAGAAAGCCATACTTAGAGCGATTCTTGAGCCTGAAGCAAGAGAAAGGCTTTCAAGAATAAAGCTCGCCCATCCGGACATTGCTGAGGCTGTTGAAAATCAGCTTATAGCTTTAGCTCAATCCGGAAGAATTACGAGGAAAATTACAGACGAAATGCTTGTTGAAATTTTGAAGAGAATAATGCCTAAAAGAAGGGAAACGAGAATAATAAGGAAGTGAGGTGGGAAAGTGGGGAAAAAGACCGTTGGTGTGAAAAAGAGACTTGGTAAGTTCCTGAAGCAGAACAGGAGACCACCGGTTTGGGTGATTCTTAAAACTAAGAGAAGGGTCGTTACGAGTCCGAAGAGAAGATTCTGGAGGCACACTAAGCTTAAGGTGTGATGGAATATGGCGGAGATCGTGTTGGAGAGGGTTTACAGCATAAGGCTCAAGCACAAAATGAAGAGGTACCCAAGATGGCTGAGAGCTAAGAAAGCAATCCGCTACGTGAGAAGGTTCCTCAGCAAACATATGAAAACCGACGAGGACAAGATCAGGCTTGATACTAAGATAAATGAAAAGATCTGGGAAAAAGGCGCGCAAAAACCACCGACGAAAATAAGGATTAGGGCAGTTAAATTCGACGATGGAGTAGTGGAGGCTGAGCTGTTGGAGTAAAATGCCGAAACTCTTAGCAATACACGGAAGTCCACTGATCGGAATGTACGTGAGGGCAAATGAAGACTATGCGATTATTGGAGTCAGGGATTACAAGGCTGAAGAAGCTATAAAGGAGGAACTGGAGGTAAAAGTCATAAGGAGCACGATTCTTGGCTCCGAGCTTGTGGGAGCGATGCTTGCGTTGAATTCAAATGGGGCTATTGTGAGCGATTTAATCCTCGAAAAAGAGCTGAAGAAGATAGAGAAGTACATGGACGTTTACAAAGTGCATTCAAAGATGACGTGCATGGGTAACGTGATATTGATTAACGACAGAGGCGCGATAGTACATCCAGAAGTTGAGGAGAGCGTGTTAAACGTTCTAAAAGATGAATTAAAGCTGAAAGTAGCAAAGGGGACTGTTGGGGGAATAAAAACCGTCGGAATGGCTGCGGTTGTGACAAATTCTGGAGGTTTGCTGAATCCGAACGCCAGCGAGTGGGAAGTGAAGAGGGTTGAAGAGACGCTCGAAATAGAAACTGTTACGGGAACCGTAAACTTCGGGAGCGATATGGTTGGGACTGGAGTTGTTGCAAATTCGAAAGGATATGTTGCTGGAAAAGATACAACAGGTTTCGAGCTCGGTGTGATTGAAGAAGCTCTTGGATTTGTTTGAGGTGATGAACATGCTCTTCGAAGTGAGGGGTATGTTTAGGGATGCTGGTGGGTGGAACAAGTTCAAAAAGATTGTAGAGGCTCACAATGAGAGATTCGCTCTGGAAAAAGTTTACTCAATAATCGGAAGCAACCACAAAGTGAAGAGAAATCTTATAAAAATTGAAGAAGTGAAAAAGCTTGAGTGATAGCATGAGTAAGGAAAGAGAAATCCAGCAGAGATTAATTTTACTGGAGCAGCTTAGGGAACAAGCCGAAGCACTACAAAGGAGGCTTGTAGAAATAGAGCTTTTCAAATCGGAGCTTGAGAGGACTATTGAAAGCTTGGAGTTCTTCGAGAAATCTGAAGAGAAAACTGAAGCGCTGATGAACCTTGGCGGTGGAGTTTTCGCATATGTCGACATCGTTGAAAAGAAGAAGTTCCTTGTTGATGTCGGAAGCGGAATTGTGATCGAGAAAGAGCTCAGGGAGGCTATAGATTTTCTCAACAAAAAGAAGGAAAACATGGAAAAAACGAGAGCTGAGATCGAGGAGGCTATAAGATCGATAGCTTCGAGAATGGAAAGTTTGCAAAGGGAAATAGCGGAACTATCGAAAGAGGCTGAGAAGTGATGTTTAAAGCTTTAAAAGAAAAACTCTCTTCTTTCAGGAGGAAAGTTGACGAGGAAGCGGGAGAGGAAATAGCTAAAAAAGAAAAAATTGGATTAAAAGAGAAACTCGCAACGCTCATCCTTGAAAGGGAAATAATAATAGACGAGGGAAAACTTGAAAAAGTTCTGCCAGAGCTTGAGATGGTTCTCCTTGAAAGCGATGTTGCCTTCGAAGTCGTCGATGAGATCGGCTTGAAGCTGAAAGAGAGGCTCGTTGGAAGAAGAAAAGGGATCGGAGAAAGCTTGTCCTCTCTCGTTCTAAACGAGCTTAAAGAAATCTTGAGAGAAATACTGAGCAGAAATTACTTCGATTTTGATGAATTCGTCGAGAAAAAGTTGGAAGAGAAGAGACCGCTCCACATAATTTTCGTCGGAGTAAATGGTACCGGAAAGACGACGACGATAGCCAAGCTTGCCTACCGCTTCTTAAAATCCGGAAAGAGCGTCGTTTTAGCGGCTGGAGATACCTTCAGAGCTGGAGCTATAGAGCAGCTTGAAGAGCACGGAAAGAAGCTTGGGGTTAAAGTGATAAAGCACAAACCCGGTGCGGATCCTGCTGCTGTTATCTACGATGCAATCAAGCATGCTGAAAGCAAAGGCGTTGATGTCGTGCTCTCAGATACGGCTGGAAGAATGCACACGAAGAAGAATCTGATAGATCAGCTCGAAAAGATAAAGAGAGTTACGAAGCCCGACTTAACAATTTTCGTTGATGAAAGCTTAGCTGGGAACGATGCCGTAGAAAGAGCGAGAATGTTTAACGAGGCTATTGGAATAGACGGAAGCATTCTGACAAAAATCGACGCAGATCCGAAAGGTGGATGTGCGATTTCCATAAGTTACGTTACAGAAAAACCGATTCTATTCGTGGGAACTGGGCAAAATTACGAAGATCTCGTTAAGTTCGATCCGGACTGGCTTATAAAGAGAATTTTTGAATAATTACCAGATTGTTAGGAGTAAACTATATATCCAAGAATTAAGTTAAAGTCCTTTCATGCAAAAGTATGATGTGGCAATTATTGGATCTGGTTCGGCAGCCTTCGCAGCAGCTTTAAAAGCATCCGAATACGGGGCAAAAGTTCTTCTAACGGAATTCGATGAGGTAGGTGGAACTTGCGTTAATCGAGGATGTATCCCGACAAAAAATCTAATTCACGCTTCTGTAATCTACAAAAACGCTAAAAAAGGTTTTCCCGGGATAAAAGCTGATGTGTCCTTAGATTTTGCATCCCTCATAGCCCAAAAGGATGAGCTCGTAGCAGAATTGAGGAAAGAGAAGTATATCGATGTTGCTGAAAGCTACGACAACATAAACCTCGTTCAAGGAAGGGCTAACTTCGTCTCACCCACGGAGATAAAAGTTAACGGGGAAATTTACAGAGCTGAAAAGTTTATTATAGCCACTGGAACTCGACCAGCGATTCCTCCAATAAGAGGGTTGGAGAGCGTGGGGTATCTAACTTCGAGAACTGTACTTCAACTTGAGGAGCTTCCCGAATCGTTAATTATCATTGGGGGTGGTTACATCGCTTCCAAATCTGGAAAAAAGCTGTCCGATTTCGAGGGCGATGTAACAATTCTTGAAAGAGGTGAAAGAATCCTAAGCAGGGCTGAGCCAGTAATTTCCGAGCATCTTCAAAAGTACATGGAAGAAGACGGGATGAAAATTTACACTTCAACGACGATTTCAGAGGTTAGAAAAACAGGAGACGGGAAAGAAGTGGTCGTGAAAATCGGTGGAGAAACGAGAAAACTTAAAGCAGAGCACATTTTAGTCGCTACCGGAAGGAAACCGAACACAGAGAACCTCGGTTTAGAAAAGGT
>WAQS01000024.1 GCA_015520115.1 Ferroglobus sp. | reverse complement strand
GTTGCAAAGGCTAAAGTAACGAGTGCTGTGCCAAAGGGTGTCATTTTCTTACCTTTCCACTGGGCCGGGGTGTTCGAAGGAAAGAGCTATGTGGAAAGATTTCCGAGAGCTGAAGAAGAGAGCGGGGAAAGTTTAGCTCCCTACGCTTACGGAGACACTCCCAACATCCTCAATCCACCGGGCTGGGATCCGTCAACCCAAATGCAGAATACAAAAGCCGGAATGTGCCAAGTTTTCAAGCTTGAAGCTTACGAACATCAGTGGGAGAAGGAAGGAGTTGTTGAAGATTACAGAAAGCTGATTAAAGAACTAATCAGGGGGTGATGTAAATGCCTCTCAAGTTCCTTGCCGACGTTTACCACAGCCCGTGCATAAAGTGCAGAGGTTGCGAGGCGATCTGCAGAAATTACAATCAGGTTCCGGAGGGGGTTTTCAGAATTAAGGTCGTAACGATAAACGAAGGAAAACCCGGACAGCTGAACTTCCCCCTACAATGCCTCCACTGCAACGATCCGCCCTGCATGAAAGTTTGCCCGGTCAACGCGATATGGAAAAGAGAAGAAGACGGAGTCGTATTGGTGAAAAAGGACATCTGCATAGGTTGCGGTTACTGCGCTTCAGCTTGTCCTTTTGGAGCACCGCAGTTCAGGAAAGGAGGGGTCATGGGACTTGACGGAAAGATGGATAAATGCACGTACTGCGTTCAGCCTTACGATCCGAAAGACGAGGAGGGTAAGGAAATCTTCAGAGAACCAAAGCCAAGGTGCGCAATGGTTTGTCCAACCGGAACGATTGTGGCTGGAGAGCAGAAGGAAATAGTGGAAATGCTGAGAAAAAGAGCTGCTGAAAAAATGGCTATGGGACAGCTTGAGAGAGTCTTCCTGTTCTTCTGAGAGGAGCCATGCTAAACTACACATTTTTTTACGGGCTCGGAGATCTGGAGCTGAACAAGTACTGGGGAGTGGCTATAGCGACATATCTATTCCTTGGCGGGTTGGCGGGAGGGATGTACATAGCTGGCTACTTCGCCCATCTTTACAGAAATAGAAACGAAGTTCTATCAGAAATTTCGAAATTTGGAATATATTTGAGCGGAATAATTCTTATACTTGGTTTGCTCAGCCTCATTTACGACCATCCGAATGTTTTGATAGCCGTGATAAATCCAACCCTCTTTAGAAACTTTGGATCCTGGCTCGCTGTTGGTAGCTGGATAATACTCTTCTTCCTTGTAATATGGTTCGGGCTGTTGCTTGAGTACTTCAAAAAACTGAAGCTGCCAGAGAGGTTGAAGCTTGCTGTTATGAGTGTAAATGCTTTTCTGGCGTTCATGGTTATCCTTTACACTGCCCTCCTACTTAGAGGGGCTGAATTCGTTCCCATGTGGAAGAGCAATGCTTTACCAGCTCTTTTCGTCGTGAGCGGAGTTTCCACAGGAATTGCCATCTGCACGATCTACGGAGCGTTGAGAGTCAAAAAAGCTGAAAAGAAATTTAAACTTGCAGATTCAGCTTTAATACTGATCGAAATAGTTCTGATACTCTACTTTATCTCCGAACTTTCGAGTATGAGCAATCTGACGAATTATCCACCCTTCAGCGTGGCTGCAGCGAAAACACTCGATTTGATACTCCAAGGAGAGTACAGCGGATTGTTCATTTACGGATTCGTAGGCTTCGGATTGATTTTCCCGCTCCTTCTCTACGCATTAAGCATACTGAAAAAGTCCCTTGTGGCTGATCTAATATCCAGCCTGAGTGTCATCGCTGGAGGATACATTTTCAGACTCATCGTTGTTGCCGCAGCGGCAAAAGCGTTAGTCTTCCCATAGCAATACTTCCTTCAAAAGCTTTTTATCGAAATTCAAAAAAGCGAGAGTAATTTTTGCAACTCCTCCGTAAAAATCGCCAAGCTTTTCAAGTTTTTCAAGCGGCTCTTTGAAACAAGCGAGTATCTCCTCTTCAAGAAATCTTATCTGTTCAGCTACGCTTGTTTTGAAGTCCAACTCTCCAACCAGTACCGATTCTGTTAGAGCAGCCATGAAGTCCAGTTCTACGGCTATGTGATCTGGAGGTAATGTTTTATTAATTTGAATATAACCAAGCTTCTTCATCCTTTCTTCGACCTCAAGACTTATCCTTCCATAAGCACCCTCTCCGAAAACCTCCGACTTCGTCGTCGGAATTTCATCGGATAAACCTGAGAAAAATCTGACAAACTCATCTTCAGCCGCTTTCAAAGCTTCCTCAATACTACTATGATTAGCTACGAAATTCTCAAGCATTTTAAAGCCTTCAGCCATTGTCAAATCTC